>JBFELO010000051.1:0-29635 GCA_041552055.1 Candidatus Sulfomarinibacteraceae bacterium
AAGCGCCGTGCGTCAGGCGGTGGGCGGGGACTACTCCAGACCGAGTTCTGCGTAGCTGGACGACCCACCCCGGAAGCCGAAGGAGACCCGTTCGTGATCCACCACCACCGGTAGCCGGTGCTCCCAGCTCACACGGCGAAGCGACTCCATCTCGTGCGGCTCGCGGCTCAGGTTGACCTCGCGAAAGCGCACGCCGCGGCGGCGGAAATCCTCGACCAGCGCCGCGCAGTGCGGGCACCCGTCCGCGGTGAACACGATCAACGTGTCGAGACCCACTGGTAACCCAATCTGCCACACGCCGCGCGTAGACGGTACGAATAGCCGTTCACGAGTCGCCCTCGCCGAGGTCCGCCATGCCCGGTTCCATCTGCAACAGCACCCGAGTGTCGTCACGCCATCTGCGGTGGACCTTGACCCGGAGATCGAGGTAGATCCGGATGCCGAGAAGCCGCTCGAGTTCCTCGCGGGCCTCGCTGCCGACCGTCTTGATCATGCTGCCGCCCCGGCCGATCACGATCCCCTTCTGGCTGGGGCGTTCCACGTAGATCACGGCGTTTATCCGCAGCAGGGCCTCCGACTCCTCGAACAGATCCACGACCACCCCAGTCGAGTACGGCAGCTCACTCCGGAGATGGGCGAGGAGCTTTTCCCGAACCAGTTCGGCCACGAAGAAACGCTCTGTCTGGGTCGTCGCGAGATCCTCCGGGTACATCGGAGGACCTTCGGGCAAGGCTCCGATCATCTCGTTCAGGAGAGCCTCCAGGCCCTCTCGCGTGATGGCGGAGATCGGCACCACGGTCGTCTCCGGTCGTCGCCTCCGGTACTCCTCGATCAGCGGCAGCAGAGCATCCTTCGGCCGCACGAGATCGACCTTGGTGAGCACACCGAGGACGCGGCGGGCCACGGGTTCCAGCAGGCCGAAGAGAAAGTCTTCGCCTCCCCCCCACGGCACCGACGAGTCAACCAGGTGGAGCACCACGTCGACCTCCTCGAGCGATGACCGAACCTCCTGCATCATCCGCCGATTCATCCGATGGAGCGGTCTGTGGACCCCTGGAAGGTCGAACAGGACGACCTGTCCGCGGCCGTCGTTGAGGATCCCGACAATCCGATTGCGGGTCGTCTGCGGTTTGTCCGACACGATTGCGATCTTGTCACCGATCAACGCGTTCAGCAGGGTGCTCTTGCCGGCATTCGGTCGCCCCACCAACGCCACCGTCCCAAATCGCCTCGTGTCCGTCATGTCTCCGTCCCGTTCGACCGGCCCCTGGCCCGCACCTCTCACCGAGTATCTACCACGGGCCGCGGTCCCCGGGGACGTCCATCAGCCCGGCTCGTCATCTTCTCCGGCTGCCGGCTCGAGGCGACGTACGGTCACGCTGACGATTCGACGCTCCCGCATCTCGTCGACGGTGTAGGACAGACCGGCGGCAGTATCTTCGACAACGGTGCCGGTCTCGGTGACCGTGCCGTGGCGCGCGAAAACCAGTCCGCCGATCGTCTCGACTTCGTCCTCTGCGATCTCGATGCCATACAGATCGTCCAGCACTTCGAGCGGAGCCCGACCCTGCAGCCGGTAGACACCCGGCTCCAGTTCCATCGATTCGGGAGGCTGTGCGGGCTCGTGCTCGTCCTGTATCTCCCCCACGATCTCCTCGAGGACGTCCTCCAGAGTCACGAGACCCGAGGTTCCGCCGTACTCGTCCACGACGATGGCCATCTGTTGGTGTCGCTGCTGAAAATCCCTCAACAACTCACCGAGCGGTTTGCTCTCCGGAATCACCAGACACTCGTGCATCAGCTCGGACAGCGGCGGCTGCGTCTCGCCGAGAGCGTACTTGACGAGGTTCTTCACGTGTACCACGCCGATCACCCGGTCGATAGTCTCCTGGTACACCGGGATCCGGCTCTTGTGGCTCGCGGAGATCGTATCCAACACTTCTGTCAGCGAGGACTCCTCCGGCACTGCGACCATCTCGGTTCGAGGTGTCATCACCTCGCGCACCACGGTGTCAAAGAAATCCACCAACGACTCGACGAACTCCCCCTCGTCGCTCTCGAAGATCCCTGCCGCCTGACCGGTCTCCAGATAGGCGCGTATCTCACGGTCGCTCGCCTCTTCCTCCTCCGCCTCGGGCTGCGGCATCGTCGGGTGCGAACCGAAACGGGCAAGCAGTCGCACCGGGAACGCCACGAACGGACGCAACAAACGCAGGAGCCGCGCAGTCGCGTCCTCCCCGAGCGGGCCGAGGGCCACTCTCGACAACACGACCAGTACGATCGGGACGACCACACACAAGGCCACGGCCGTCGGCCGATCGAGCGCGGGGGTCGCGAGCAACGCCAACCACAGCACACCGATGGTGGTTATCTGGAACCAGCGCAGCACGTCGAGCAGCCGGGACAGGTGGAACTGGTCGTCACCCTCCAACGGCAACGGCCGCATCTTGCCCTCGATCATGCCCTGGAAACGGACGTTGCCTATCTCGGCCAGGCTTCTCAGCGACACCTCGGCCACCACGAAGAGCACCGCAGGCACCAACGCGAACAGGGCCGGCGTCACCGGATGTCCAAGCCACCCAGATACCTCTGAGTTCACGACAGCAACTCCTCCAGAAGCGTCAGCTCAAGCTCGTCCATCTCGCCTTGGTCCCTCTCATGATCGTACCCGAGAAGGTGGATCGTGCCGTGCAGCACCAGCTCCTCCAACTCCCGGATTTCGCTGTGACCGAGTTCATCGGCCTGACGGCGCGCGGCGTCGAGCGACACTGCGATCTGGCCTAGAAGAACCCTGCCGGTCGGCAACCGATCTCCGTCCGGGAACGACAGCACGTCAGTGCTCCGGTCTCGGTCCCGCCAGCCGCGGTTGAGTCTCCGCATCTGATCGTCACCGGTAATCAGCACGTGCACGTCCGATTCAGAAACCTCCAAGCGATGCAGCGCCTCCGACACAACGCGGCGCAGCGTCTCAGCTGCCGGCTGCGATGGTCTTCGTTCCCACCTGAATTGGACCCGTATCACGCGCCCCCCGCCTCCGGTCAAAGTCGAATCCCGGATAGTCGATCCGGTGGTGGTACATGTTGGTCAGCACCCACAGGAACGCCGACGCCACCTTGTCGAGCTCCGAGAAGGTGAGCTCGGAGTCATCCAGCTGACCGTCCTCCAGCGCATCGGTGAAGATCCTGTCGATCATCGACTGGATCTTCCCCGACGACGGGGTCTCCAGGGTGCGCGCAGCCGCCTCGACCGCGTCCGCGAGCAGCAGGATACCCAGCTCCTTCGTGGGCGGCTTCGGCCCGGGGTAGCGAAAGTCGCTCTCCACCACCTGCCGTGATTCCGGACCGCTCAGCTCCGTCGCCTTGTTGAAGAAGAACCGGATCAACTTCGTGCCGTGATGGGTCGCGATGGCCTGCCGGATCGGCAACGGCAGCCTCTCACTGCTGGCCATCTCGAGGCCTTGTTTGACGTGGCTCTGGATCACCAGCACCGACATCGACGGCGACAGGGTGTCGTGAGGATTGGTGCCACGCTGGTTCTCCACGAAGTACTCGGGTTTCATCAGCTTGCCGACATCGTGATAGTAGGCACAGACCCTCAGACGCAGGGAGTTCGCCCCGACCGCATCCGCCCCTGCCTCGGCGAGGTTGCTGACCGCCAGCGAGTGCTGGTAGGTGCCCGGCGCCTGGAGCGAGAGCTTTCTGAGCAATGGTTGGTTCTGGTTGCTCAACTCGAGCAACCGGATATCGGTCGTGACGCCGAACAGGGACTCCAGAATCGGCAGCAGGAAGGAGGCGATGCCCAGCGCCACCGGTCCACCGAGCACCGAAGCGACGGCTGCGACAGCGACGATCTCGGGCAGCTCCGGCAGCCCTCGAAACAGTTCGAGGATCGCGAAGACCACCAGGTTGGCCACGGCGACGGCGAGGCCCGCACGACTGAACACCGCCCGGTCGCTCAGGCGCTGCAACGCCAGCGCGCCCACCAGCCCGGCGGTGAGGGCGAACACCACCGTCCCGTAGTCACCGCCCTGGAGAATTCCCGCCGTGAGCGCCGTCCACAGCGCGAACAAGATCGCCGGCTGTGCCCCCATGAGCACGAATACCGTTACCGGACCGGCCGCGTATGGAAGCCCCCACAGGTAGCTGTCCATTGACGAGGCCACGGGTCCGAAGCTCGTACCCGCGATGGCGGTGGCCAGAAATACCCCGAGCCGGTTGAGGACGACGAACAGGAGCATCAGCATGAAGGCCATCGACAACTGTCTGCGCGTCGCCTGCTGACTGTCGAGCTTGTCCAGGATCCGCCACCAACCGAACACCAACAGGGCGACCAGCAGCCCGATTCCCAGGGTCGTGGAGTAGCGAGTCAACTCGCGCCGCTGCAGATTCAGCAGGTGGAGCGTGCGAGCCCCCGTGAACGTCACGGTATCGCCCCGGCGGACCAACACCTGGCCGCGGCGAAATACCTGGGATCGTGGTGCGACCTCTTCGGCGGCCCGCCGGACGCGCTCCGAAGTCTCGGCACGGTTGAAAACCAGGTTGGCGGCCAGATTCGACTCGAGGAAAGTGAGGGTGGGGGTGACCCACCGCCGTGCAACGGCCGGTTTCTCGAGCAGCCGTGTCCGCAGAGCGTTCTCGAGCCCGCTCCGGAGGTCGATCGCCCCGGACACGTCGGCAAGGTCTACGGACCGTTCGGATCCCGAGGCCAGATTGCGCATCCGTAACCCTCGTGCGCCGCGGCTGACCAGCGCGCGTTGATCGTCGACGATCCTGAGGGAATACACCTGTTGGACAACGTCCAGCAGTGATTTCTCCAACCTCTCGGAGCACTTTGCCGACTCGAGGACACGGAGCATCGGACCTTCGATCCGCAGGCCCGAAACCCCGGCGAGGTCGTCCGACGCCGTGCCGTCACGGCACGCGGCGAACAACACCGCGATGGACTCGGAGAGATCCACCTCGAGCCGCGGCTCGAGGTCGTACACCGGAAGCACGGCGTCCCGCGCCTCCTCGCGGACTGCCTCGGTGGCCGCCTCGTCCGGCAGCGTCACATCGCGCGGTACGATCACGTCGAAGGTGGCCACGTCACCGGGCGCCCAATCCGGCAGGTAGCCGCCGACTCGCGGCAAGAGCAACCAGGTGCAGCCCACGATGGCGACGGCGGCCCACAGCCGCGGCAGGTCCAGCAACCGGTCGAACAGCCCGGATCGCTCGGCCAACCCGCGTTGGATCCGGGTCAGCGGTGTTCTCGCCGAATGGGGTTGTGGGTCCTTTTTCACGGCTCTCGCTCTCGATCAGCCGCTCGCCGGGCTTCCCACCGCGCGTACCGATCCACCACCTCCTGCACCAATCGGTGCCGCACGACGTCACGGTGGGTGAAGGAAATGAATGCGAACCCTTCGCTCCCATCGAGGATCTCGAGGGCTTCCACGAGACCCGAGTTCTGGCCACCCGGCAGGTCGATCTGCGTGATATCGCCCGTGATCACGGTCTTGGAATGAAACCCCATCCGGGTGAGGAACATCTTCATCTGCTCGTGGGTCGTGTTCTGGGCCTCGTCCAGAATGATAAACGCGTCGTTGAGAGTTCGCCCTCTCATGAATGCGAGAGGCGCGATCTCGATGACCTGGCGATCGATCAGCTTGGCCACCTTCTCGTAACCAAGGATGTCGTACAGCGCATCGTACACCGGCCGCAGGTATGGGTTGATCTTCTCCTCGAGGTCGCCGGGCAGGAATCCGAGACGCTCCCCGGCTTCCACCGCCGGCCGCGCCAGCACGATACGGCGGACCTGCTTGTCCAGCAGGAACGCCGCCGCCATCGCCACCGCGAGGTAGGTCTTCCCGGTGCCCGCGGGGCCCGTGGCAAACACGTAGTCGTGACGATACACAGACTGGATGAACAGCCGTTGGTTGAGGTTTCGCGGCACCACGAATCGTTTCAGGGTTACCGGGATGCTCGAGTCGAGGAAGAACTCGACGAGGTCGATGTCGAGATCCTCCTCGAGTACCCGCACCCCGGTGCGATACTCGTCCTTACCCACCTCTCCACCGGACGACACAAGCCGATCGAACGACTCGAGAAGACGTGCAACGATCCGTTCCGACTCCTCATCTCCGGACACCGAGAGCTCGGCGCCACGGGCGTTGACCCTGACGCCGAGGCGTTCCTCGAGGTACCTCAGGTTTTCGTCCCGGGTCCCGAAGAGTTGCTCTACGTTCGACTCGGACAGGGTCAACCGCACCATTCGATCGCGCTCCATGGGGAAGGAGATACGTCACACCACGTACCGATGTCGGTACGACGAGGATGGGGCTCTTTCTTATCCACAGACTGTGATGGTCCCGCAGTGCACGAGGACAGCGCACATACGACGAAGACGATGCGCCTCGTCAGGCATTTCCACGCGGACATTGTACCAGGCGAATGTCATCAACCCGTACCGACGACCATCTATCATCGAGTTCATCCAAACGGGTCCCGACCCCGTCACGCCGGCCCGGAGCCGCCGGTCCAGCGTGTTTCCCCCACGCCCATCTGCACGTTGAGCCAACGCGCCAGGACGAACAGGCCGTCGGACAGACGATTGAGATACGCCAGCATGCCGGTCGGGAGAGTCGGATCGGCGAGAGCATGAACCCTTCGCTCGGCTCGCCGACACACGGTGCGGGCCACGTGGGCGAGCACGGCTCCTCGAGATCCCCCCGGAAGGATGAAGGCGTCGAGCGGCTCCAGATCCGCGTCCATGGTGTCGATCCACCGTTCGACCGGTTCCGTCCTCCACACCTCCTCGTTCCGAGAGAGGCGCCCTTCGGGATCCGCCAGGATCGACCCGATGGCAAACAACGTCGCCTGTATCTCCGCCAGCTCTCGCGCCGTCCCCTCGGGCAGTGGTTCGCAGAGCAGAAGGCCAAGCGTCGAGTTCAACTCGTCGAGTGTGCCGTACGCCTCGACGCGTGGATCGTCCTTGGCGACCCTGCCCCCACTCAGCAGCGAAGTCTCTCCCCGGTCCCCGGTCCTGGTGTAGATCTTGGCCATCGGGGCATGATATCAGGCGCCGCGCCCCATCGGTTGACTCGACTATTGACAAGTGCCCGTCTCCGTCTCCGTATTCGTCTCCGTGCCCGAAAAGAACGATGATTCCTCACCGGACGGTCGGATACGGAGACGGGGTAATCTCCACGAAACACGACATCGTCAGCGTGTGAGCTACTCATCCCCCTTATCGCGCCATCGGTACTCGTACCCGTGGCCCGACTGCCCGTGCATGAGGTCGACCTGACGATCGGGTACAGTTGTTTCGATCGTCTCTCGTCGCCCCTGCCGCATGATCTCGATCGTGAAACTTTCCTCGGGCTCGTAACTGCGCAGGATGCGCATCGCGTGGGTCGGGCTTTTCACCGCCCGATCGTCGATGCTGACGATCACGTCTCCGCCCTTCAAGCCCAGTCCCTCGCCTTCGGATGCGCGGACGACCAACACGCCTTCGTCGGTGCCGAAGTAGTCGGCCAGATCCGGGTTGAGCGCCACCAGCTCCATGTCCATCCAGCCGTGCGGGAAGAACCACATCGTTCTGTCGTCCCCGGGCATCACCATGACTTTCTTTTGGACGTTCGGTCCCGATCCTCCCGGGACCATCATGATCTTGACATCGACCTCGACCGGGCGGACGATCACGCTCGCAGTACCCGGCTCACCGTCTCGCAGGTAATCGACGATCGCCGTGTCACCCTCCTCCAACTCCTTGACGGCGTCCACCAGAAGAGCGGACGGCTGCTCCAAACCATCGGTCAGGGAACGGCCATCAATCGCTGTTATCACGTCTCCCGTCCTAAGCCCCGCCTCATCGGCCGGTCCGGACGGGGTCACCGCGACGATCCTGGCGCCTTCCGAGTCGGACTCCACGACGATGCCGAGACGTGGCCTGTGTGGATCGGCCAAGATTTCCTCGTCATGGGTAATGTTGAAAGTGTACGTCCCACCCTCTCCCTCGTGGTACACCCGGATCTTCTCCACGGCTTCCTGCAACGCCTCATGAGCCGCCTGCAGCTCCTCATCACTGGGTCGCCCCTCGTCCAACAGTTCGGCCGCCCCCACCAGCCCGGCCGTCATGAGCGCACAGAACACGAAGACCAACGGTCGTTTCATTGCCAACTCCTTTCTTCATAGAAACTCGCATTCCTGTTGACGGCAGGCGAGGTCGTCCCTCCCCTCGCCTGAACCAACGCGTCGAGGAGTTCCACCCGGTCGCTCCACAGTTCAACCGCGTGTCCGCTCCGTACCCCACCGGCCGGCCGTGCCAGTCGGAGGTCGATGAGTGCGATTCGGTCCTCGATCACGACGATCTGAGCCGCCTCTTGCGGCGTCAGGACTCTCGTTCTGAGCGAAGGAACCTGGAGCGCACGCTCCAGCTGCCCAGACGCCGCGATCAACGCATCGAGATCCGCCGATCCGACGACATCCGAGTCGGTTCCGGGTTGGAACACTCTCAACGACCCAACACCCAACCAGAGCGCAACCCCCGCGACCAGGGCTGCCGCCGCCGCGGCCCATCGACGGCGCCGACGAAGCTCCTGCCGACGCTGTGCCGCCACCCGGATCACGTCCCACCCACCCGACGGCGGTTGCAGCTGTGGGAGTCCTCGCAGCCCTTCGCGCAGCTCACGCAGGCGGTCGAGCTCGCCAGCGCAGCGCCCGCAGTCGTTCACGTGCGCGGCAACCTCCGGGTCGGCGTTACCGTCCCGCAATGCCAACATTTCGTCCGGTGTCGGATGCATGGTTCCGTCTCCCCTCCTCGACCGACCACCGCTTGAGCCGACCGTAGCCCCTGGACAGCTGCGACTTGGAGAAGCTCGCCGTCCGTCCGAGGAGCCGAGCGATCTCCGCGTGCGTCATCCCTTCAACCTCGTGCAGCCAGAGCACCATTCGCGTCGTCTCGGGCAGTCCTGTCAGCGCGCGTTCGATGTCGAACCGGGCATCCAGACGCCCTGACTGAGGGTGATCGGTGAGGCTGCCCTCGACCTCCGCGACCTCGAGTTCTCGCACCTCGCGGGGCCGCGACCGTCGTCGGCGATGGTGCATGAGGACCTTCGACACCGTCACCCTTCTCAGCCACGCTCCGAACGCACCCTCACCCCGAAACGAACCGATCCTGCGCACGACCTCGAGAAACGTCTCCTGCAGGACCTCCTCGCCATCGTCGATCGATCCGCACAGCCGCGTGGCGAGGGTGAAGACCGCGGGGGAGTACATGTGATACACCTCTTCGAGGGCGCCCACATCCCCCCTGCGCGCCCTCGTCAACGTCATCTCGTCCACCTCTGCGAAAAAGCCGGATCGACCCGCCATCACCCATCAAGGATGCCCGAAACGGCCGGAGGGTCGCAATCCGGGCCGACGGCCTCGGTTCGCTCGGCCGACCCCGGCGGCGCATGATCTGCATCACCTGCGTCTTCACTCAGTTATGACACCGACAGTGTTATATTCAGATGGGTAGGAGGTGCGCCGAGTGGAGCTCAAAGAGCTGCTCATGTTCATGACCAAGAAGAGCGCCTCGGATCTTCACCTGAAGCCGATGCGCCCGCCGCTCCTCCGGATCCAGGGCCGTCTGATTCCAATCAAATCCGAACCGATCAAACCGAAGGAAGTCGAGGAGATGTTGCTGGGAATCCTCACACCGGCCCAGCAGCGCAAGTTCGAACTCCAGCAGGCGGTCGACCTCGGGTACGGAGTGCCGGGAGTCGCCCGCTTCCGCTGCAACATGTACCTCCAGCGCGGCACGATCGCGGCGGTGTTTCGCAGGGTGCCGTTCGACGTCAAGAACGTGGAGGAACTCCATCTGCCGGACATCATCGAGGGTTTCACGGACTACCCGTCCGGACTCGTCCTCATCACCGGCCCGACCGGATCCGGCAAGTCCACCACCCTCGCCGCCCTCATCCGGCGGATCTCGCAGAAGCGCTCGTGCCACGTCGTGACGATCGAAGATCCGATCGAATTCCTGTTTACCGACGACAAGGCGACCGTGTCGCAGCGGGAGGTGGGCACCGACACGCCGACATTCAAGGAGGCGCTGCGGAACTGCTTCCGGCAGGACCCCGACGTTTTGATGGTCGGCGAGATGCGGGACCTCGAGACGATGTCCACCGTGATCACCGCGGCCGAAACCGGTCACCTCGTGTTCTCCACGTTGCACACCAACTCCGCCGCGCAGACCGTCGACCGCATCATCGACTCGTTCCCCGCCGACCAGCAAGACCAGGTCCGGAGCCAGCTCGCACTGGTTCTGCGGTCGATCGTGTCGATGCAACTGGTCGAGCGGAAGGACGGCGAAGGGCGTCTGCCGGCGTGCGAGATCATGGTCAACTCACCGAAGGTCACCAAGCACATCGAGCACAACGAAATCAAGGAGATCACCGAGGAGATGGAGCACTCGGTGAGCTACTACAAGATGCAGTCGATGAACCAGTCGTTGATTGCACTCCTGGCGCACGACATGATCACCTATCGGCAGGCGACCGACGCCTCGCCGGATCCCGACGATCTGTCATTGAAGCTGCGCAAGATGTTTCCAACCATCGAAGACCGTTTCAGGGAGGGCGACATGTCACCGTCACCCGCCGATTTTTCGGAGATCACCGAGCTGCTGGAAACCAAGAAACTGTACGAGGAGACCGAGGAACGACACCGCATGAAGCTGGCGGAGAAGGACGAGCAGATCCAGGCCTTGGAGAACGAGATCGCCGACCTGCGTTCC
Source organism: Candidatus Sulfomarinibacteraceae bacterium (assembly GCA_041552055.1). Lineage (GTDB taxonomy): Bacteria > Acidobacteriota > Thermoanaerobaculia > Thermoanaerobaculales > Sulfomarinibacteraceae > JBFELO01. Next base: position 10,756 of record JBFELO010000051.1, read on the forward strand.
AGGCGGACGGAGGAGAGCGACACCATGGAGGAATGGCGCTCCAGGGTGGAAAACGCCCAGTCCGAGATCAATCGCGTCCGTGAGGAATCCCAGCAGAAGATCAATGTGCTCAACGAGCGCATTCGTGAGCTCAACCAGCAGATCAAGAACGGCGGCGGCAAGCCGGCGTCGGGTTTCTTCAAGAGGTAGTCCGGGGCCCGAGCTTCCTCCGCCCCGTCCCGTGTCCGCGTCCGTGGCGCAGCCGCGGAGGCCGGTGCCGTCACGATGACGAATTTCACTCCAAGATTTTCTTCTGTGTGTCTTTGTGTCTTCGTGGTTTTGTCGGGCGGGCGGATCCGTGGTCATCTGCGTTATCTGCGGTGTGTTGTCTTGGGCGGGCGGGGGTCGAGCGACGAGCGACCAGCCGCCAGCGACGAATCACGGACGGCCGAGAGGGCAGCCCCACGCCCCGGGTTCCTGACCCCTGAAGTCATGTACACTGACCTGCCGGGGGGGCCGTGGTCGATCCAACCGCCGAACGAGATCTGGTAGACGAGCTGCACAACCTGCTCCGCGAAGGCGAAGAGCAGGCGCTCCAGATCTTCCTGCGTCTCGTCCGCCCGGAAGACATTGCAGAGTGGCTCGATCTGCTGTCGTTGGAGGATCGGCAACGGATCGTCTCGGCCCTCGATCACGACGCGGCGGGTACCGTGCTCAACGACACGACCGCGTCGATCCGTGCCGAGCTGGTCGAGGAGATCGAACCCGAACGGCTCGCCCGAATCGCCGAAGCGATGCCGGCGGACGAGGCTGCGGACCTGATCGGCGAACTCGAGGTCGCTGACTCGGAGCAGGTCCTGCACCACATCTCGGACGAGGACGAGGAAGTTCTTCGAACCCTCCTCACCTACCCCGAAGACACCGCCGGCGGGATCATGAATCCGGGGGTGGTGGCGCTCACGCCCGCCTCCACCGTGGACGACGCCATTCGCTTTCTCAGATCCGCCGAAGAGGATACGGTCACCGCCGCCGTGTACGTAGTGGACGAGCCTGGCCGGCTGGTGGGGTACGTGAGACTCCGGCGATTGGTCACGGCTCGGCCCTCGGCCCTGATCGGCGACATCATGTCGACGGATGTCATCTCGGTGACGGTCGACGCAGATCAGGAGGAGGTAGCGGACGTCGTCGACAAGTACGACTTCATGGCCATCCCGGTCGTCGGACCCGACCAGCGGTTGATGGGAGCGGTCACGGTCGATGATGTCCTCGACGTGATCGAGGAGGAGGCTACCGAGGACATCTACAAGATGGCCGGCTCTTCCGCCGAGGAGGAGGAATCGGAGTCGATCCTTCACGTCGCACGCTACCGGCTGCCCTGGTTGCTGATCTGCCTGGGCGGGACGCAGCTGTCCACGATGGTGCTCCAAATCGCCAAAGTCCAGGTTGCCCTCTACGACCAGATGTCGGTGTTCACCGCAGCGATCATGGCGATGGCGGGCAACACCTCACTGCAATCGGCGACGACCACGGTTCGTAGGTTGGCGCTCGACACACTGCCACGCGCCCGGTTCCTGCGACACGTGGTGCGCGAACTCACGGTGGCTCTGCTCATGGGGGTCGTATGTGGCTGCCTGGCCTCGTTGCTCGCTTTCGCGTTCGGGCACGATCCGGCGATCGGCCTGGCCCTCGGCCTCGCGATGGCGATGGGGATGTCTGCCGCCAGTTTGCTGGGTTCCGCCATGCCGATCCTGCTCGATCTCGTCGGAATCGATCCCGCGGTCGCGTCCGGGCCATTGGTATCGACCATCAACGACTCGCTGGCGCTCGGCGTGTATTTCCTGGTCGCTACGGGAGTGCTGATCTTCGTGGGGTGAGTTCACTCCAAGTTCTGCACCTGCTCCCGCATCCGCTCGGTGGCTGCCTTGGCATCCACCAGCTGCTCGCCGACGCCGACCTCCCGACACTTGGACCCGAGGGTGTTGAGCTCGCGAAGGATTTCCTGGCACAGGAAGTCCAACGTCCGCCCGACCGCACCACCCTCGCCCAGCCGGACTCTGAAAGACTCGATGTGCGAGCGTAACCGTACGAGCTCCTCGGCAACATCGCTCCGATCCGCCGCCAGCGCCGCCTCCTGCACCACCCTCTCGGGTTCGATCTCGCCGTGGCGGCCCACCAGCCGCTCCAGCCTCTCCCGTAACCGTTCGAGGATCTTCTCCCGGAACAGGGACACCTGGGGCTCGAACCACTCCAGAAAGCTCTCGATGCAGTCGACGTCGGCCAGCAGCTGCTCGCCGAGGCGCTCTCCCTCGGCGCGGCGCATGGCGGTCAACTGTGCGGCAGCGCTGCGGGCGATCTCCTGCAGTGCCACGGTCTCTTTCTCGTCGAAGACGGTTTTCTCACCGGTCACCGATACAATTCCCGGGACCGACAGAAGCTCTCCGAGCGGAATGGCCCCGGACACCGCGTCCGGCAGCTCGAGTTCCGCCAGCTGCTCGACGACACTGCTCAGGGCCGCGCCGTCGACCACCACCGTCGAGGCGCCGGTCGCCGCACGCTCGAGATCGATCTGGGCCGACACGCGTCCTCGCTCCAGAGACCCGACGATCGCCGACCGCACCGCGGCCTCGATCTCGGGCAGCTCTTCCCGCAGATTCGTGCGCACCTGGAGATCCAGAAAGCGATGGTTCACGGATCGGATCACGATCGACGCCGCAAACCGGTCCGAGAGCTCTCCGGACGCGCGGCCAAATCCGGTCATGCTCGACAAGGCCATTACAGACTCCTCTCGCCCTCACGCGAACCGACACCACGATGTCATCGGTCGAGCCGTTCCGTCGATTCACCGTCGCGACCGGAGCTTAGCAGAAGGTTGCCGATGCGCCGGGCTGCTGGCCCGCGTCCGCCGCTCTCAGTCCGCGGGCTCTTCCGAGGATGACCGGCCGCTATCGAACCTCGGTCCGCGCCGCTCGAGAAAGGCGCGGGCTCCCTCTGACGGGTGCTCGGTCGCGAACAGCAGCCGAAAGCTGGCGAGTTCCAGGGCGAGTCCAGAACCCCTGGCCGCTCGGCTGCGCATCAGGTCGCGAGCCGTCGTGAGCGCCGCGAGCGAGCACGTGTCGGGAAGCGGTAGTGGTCTACCGTCTTCGACAGACGCCTGCGCCAGGCCCAGTCGAACCGCATCGTCGCACGACACGACCCCGCCGGTGAGCAGCCCCCGTGCCAGCGCGGCACGACCGGCACGAGCCATTGCCCACACCACTCCGCTCGTGGGGGCCTCGTCAGGTCCGGGCAGGAGCAGCTGTGCCCCGCGGCGCAGGTACACGAGATCACAGCACAGCGCCACGTCGAGCGCGGGCGTTGCCAGGCCGCCCCGAACATCGGCGACCGTAACCGCCCGTGACCGGGTCCATGGCTCGAGGTCGATCCACGGCAGGGATTCCCCTGCCTCCGATTCCTGGAACTGCACGATCAAGACACCGGCAGCCCGCACCCGGTCAGACAACTCGAGGAATTGGGTCCGAGCGTCGAGGTCCGAAATCCAGACGTGCCGATCCACGCGGACAGTGTAGCCCGCATTCTGCCAATCCCCTCAAGGCAGGTTGGCAGTCCCGTCGTACCCGTTCCCGTTCCCGTCCCCGACAAGACGATGGCGGTTGGGTCTTCGGCCCAGCACACACAAACACCGCGGTAGTCGAGCAGCCGCTCGGGTTCGGGAACTCGTGCGAGCCGGAGATACACTCGTCCCCCGCGACGGCCGAGACTTCACCTGACAAAGTCGCGGAGAATCATGCCCGGTAAGCAACCTTTGTGCCTGAATCCCGGTCTCCGCCTCGGCCACAGACCTCCGTTCTTGACGTAAATATATATAAAATAAAGGCTTGTGTGTCACACGCCCGCGATTTCGCGGACTGTGCTACAATAACCGGCCGACACGCATATGATGGAGGCGTAAGTTAAACAATGGCAGACCTTTACCAGATCCGTACCGAGCCGGAGGAGCCGCTCGACTGCCTCTACATCCTGCAGGGCAGCAACAGCGATCCGGTCGGGAGCCTCGAGTTTTCCGCCAAAGAGCGCAAGGCACTGAGAGCGAAGGCAAAAGCACTCGCACCCCGGGGAGAAGAGGGCGAGCTCATATCCGGCGAATGCCCACTTCCGCTGGCCCACCGAGTCACCTTCGTCGGCATCGGCGAGGAAGGCGAACTCACCCACTCCAAGCTCCGCACCACGCTCACTCGTCTGATGAAGCAGGCGACCAAGAACCGGGAGTATCAGATCGCGCTCGCGATCCCGTTGCGCGTGCACGGACTCACCCACGCCGAGTCGCGCCTGTTCGCTCTGCGGGAGGCGTCGATAGCCGACTACACCTTCGACCACTTCAAGTCGAAGAAAAACGAGTTCGACAAAATCGACGGCCTCCACATCGTCCCCCTCGCCGGCGAGTCCGAGGAGGAGCTCGAGGAGCGACTCAACTCGGTGCGCATGCTGCGCACCTCGATCCAGCTCACCCGCGACCTCGCGAACCGACCTGCGAATGACTTGACACCCGAGGGACTCGCAGCCGCCGCGAAGGACATGTGCGACGATGTCGGCGGACTGCGCATCACCGTCCTCGGTATCAAGGAGCTACAGAAGGAGAAGATGGGCGGCATCCTCGGCGTCTCGCAGGGGTCGGCGGAGGAACCTCGGCTGATCGTGCTCGAGCATCGGCCGAAGAAACCCAAGAAGTCGGTGGTGCTCGTGGGCAAGGGCGTCACGTTCGACTCCGGCGGCATCTCCCTCAAGCCAGCGAAGGGCATGGAGGAGATGAAGTTCGACATGTCCGGCGCGGCAACGGTTGTCGGCGTGATGCGCGCGGTCGCCCAGCTCGAGCTGCCGCTCAAGGTGGTGGGTCTGATACCCACCGCCGAGAACATGCCCTCCGGCACCGCCCTCAAACCGGGCGACATCATCACCTGCGCCAACGGCAAGACGGTCGAGGTCGACAACACTGACGCCGAGGGGCGGCTGCTACTGGCAGACGCCCTGCACTACGCGGAGCGCTTCAACCCCGACATCATTCTGGACTTCGCCACCCTCACGGGCGCGTGCGTGGTCGCCCTCGGCCATGAGGCGGCCGGCGCCATGGGCAACGACGACGAGCTGCTCAACACCCTGCGCAAGATCGGCGAAAACGTCGGGGAGCGGGTGTGGCCGTTGCCGCTGTACGAGGAGTACACCAGCTACCTCAAAAGTGAATGGGCCGACTTCAAGAACGCCGGTGGCCGCTGGGGCGGCGTGGTCACCGCCGGCACGTTCCTGAAACAGTTCGTCCCCGACAAGGTGGCGTGGGCACATCTCGACGTGGCCGGCGTCGCCAACCACGACAAGGAGCACAACGGGCTGCCCAAGGGTGCGTCGGGCTTCGGAGTGGTCCTCACCGTGGCCTTCCTCGAGCACCTGCTGAAGTAGGGCGCGAGACGAAAACAGAGTCGACGCGCCGACGCGGGTCGGCGCGTTCTCGTTTGGACCTTTTCGAGATGCACTCCGCCGCCGTGCGATCGATCCCGCCGGTCCGCATCGGACCGCTCCAGGTGTCACCACCGGTGGTGCTGGCGCCGATGGCCGGGGTGACCAACTACCCGTTCCGCTCGCTCTGCCGGCGGTTCGGCGCCGCGCTCTACGTGAGCGAGATGATCACCGCTCGACCGCTGGTGGAGGGTCGCCAGCAGACTCTCAAGCTCGCCGACTTCGGACCCGACGAGTGGCCGCGCAGCCTGCAGCTGTACGGCGTCGACCCTTGGTACGTGGGCGAGGCGGTCAAGCGGCTGGCAGCCGAGGGCAGGGTCGACCACATCGATCTCAACTTCGGCTGTCCGGTACGCAAGGTCACCCGCAAGGGCGGCGGCGCCGCGATTCCCGCCAAACCGCGACTTCTGAGAAACATCGTACGGGCCGCGGTGGCAAGCGCCGGCCACGTACCGGTCACCATCAAGGTCCGCATGGGACTCGACGACGACCTCCTCACCTTCCTGGAGTCGGGAAGAATCGCCGAGGACGAGGGATGTGCGGCGGTCACCCTGCACGCCCGGACGGCAGCCCAGCTGTACGACGGTACGGCGCGGTGGCAGGCGATCGCCGAGCTCAAGGGGGCGCTGACATCGATCGCGGTGATCGGCAACGGCGACATCTGGACTGCCGAAGACGCTGTAAGCATGATGCAATCCACAGGTTGCGACGGGGTTGCGGTGGGCCGCGGTTGTCTCGGCCGGCCGTGGCTGTTTCGCGACCTCGCCGACGCATTCGGCGGTCGCCAACCGCAGCCGGCTCCTGATTTCGGGGAGGTCGCGGGAATCATGCTGGACCACGCCAGAGATTTGGTGGAGTGGTTCGACGAGCGGTCCGCCATGCGGTCGTTCCGCAAGCACGCCGCCTGGTACACGAAGGGGTTCCGGGGCAGCGCCCGGCTGCGCGACCGGCTGATGAGGATCTCGACGCTGGCGGATCTGGAGCGGATCCTGGCCGACATCGACCGCGACGAACCCTATCCGCCGAGCGCCTTGCGTGCTCGCCGCGGCAAGCGAAGTGGAACCCAACGGGTGGCGCTGCCCCCCGGTTTTCTCGACGACCCGGACGACGCCACTCCTCCCGGCGTCGAGGCCGAGGATCCTGTCTCCGGCGGATGAACTCAACCCGGATGCGCTACCCTGGCGCGGTGAATTCAACAAGTTGGAAGGAACCGTGGCCGCCGGTCGGCAGAACGTACCGCATGGTCATCGCCTTCTTGGTGGTGGCATTGGCGCTCGCGATCAGCGCACCGGCCGGAGCTCAGGTCGTTCCGGCCGCGCCGCCACCCGCAGCCGACTCCACCCCGGTTCCCTCGTCGACGCCTGATCCGGTGTCCGAGGCTGAGGCGGACGGCGCGGGAGCACCGGTTGACGAGCAGGAGATGCCGGAGGCCCGAGACGACGCCGTTCCTGAGGAAGAAGAGGAGGCGTCGTCCGACAGAATCAGATATCGAGATCCCCTCGACATCAAAGAGGAACCTCTGAAGCTGAAGTGGAACAACTTCCTCAAGGGACTCCGCGGCATCACGCAGTACTCGCTGTTCGACAACCAGCTCCGCTTCCGGCTCGGCTTTCGGCTCCAGGCCGACGGCACCCTGGTCAGACCTTCGAGCGACCTCGAAGCTGCTCTCGGCGACATGCCCAACGGAGTGGACTTCCGGAGATTCCGGTTGTTCGCCGAGGGCATTCTCAGAAAGATGTACTTCCGGGTCGAGTTCGACTTCGCGGCCGACGCCGGCTTCAAGTCGGTCTATCTCGAGGGCCGGGAAGGCGGTCTCGAGATATGGGGCCACCTGCTCGGCAAGTTCCGTTACGGTCAGTTTCAGGAGCCGTTCAGCCTCGAACAGAACGTAAGCTCCTTCGACACCTCCTTCGTCGAGATCTCCATGCCGATCACCACGATCGCCCCGGGCAACAACATCGGCGCCATGGTCTACGACGCGTCGAAGAACCGGAAGTTCACCTGGGCGGCCGGCGCGTTCTCGTGGGGCCAGGAGGCCAACGACAACGCCTCCACCTCGTTGCTCTCTCTCACAGGACGGTTCGGCTATCAGCCGGTGGCTCGCCACGACGGAGGCACGATCTTTCACGTCGGGTTCTCAGTGAGCTCGAGGACACCGACCAGCGACAGGGTCCGGTACGAGGCCCGCCCGGAGGCACGTTTCGTGGCGCCTTTCGCCGACACGGGCGACTTCCCGGCCAGCAGAAACAACCTGCTCGGCCTCGAGGCGGCGTGGAAGAACGGCAGCATGTGGGCCCAGGCCGAGTGGATCAGCGCCCGTGTTTCCTCGGCCGAGACCGGTGACCCGCACTTCGAAGGGATCGCGATTCAGACCGGGTACTTCCTGACTGGGTTTTCTCGGCCTTGGGACAACCTGTGGGGCGTCTGGGGTCGGGTCCGCCCCGAGCAGAACTACCACTGGGGCAACCCGTTCAAGAGAGCGAGCGGCGGCGTCTGGGAGGTCGCCGGCAGATTCTCGACGGTCGACCTGACCGACGGACTGGCGGAAGGTGGAACCGTGCGCAACCTCACACTCGGTGTCAACTGGTACCTCAGCACTACCACGAAGCTGCAGGCCAACTGGATCCACTCGAGGGTCGAAGACACGGGTCACGCCAACATCTGGGTATTTCGCTTCCAGTACGCGATCAAGTAGGCCCCCACCCGCCCCATCGTTCTTCGTCTTCGTCTCGCAATCGTCATGGTTGTCTCAGTCGCTTCGACCGTCTGACACCCGATGCGCCGTCTCCCAAGCGCGCTCCCCGAGGTTGCCCCCATTGACAATGTTGGGGCCCAATGGCCTCGCCGGAGCCGTTGGCGCTGCTCCCAACATTGTCAAAGACGGCACGCCCGCACGAGGCGCTGTCGTCAGCCTGCCGCCATTCGTGTCGAACATCTGACACCAGAGGCGATCTCCACGCCACGGTCGGCAGTCCAGCGCGGGGTTGCCGCCCACAGATCACGCAGATTAGAAAAGGTCGAAGACAGCAAACCGCAGATAGCGCAGATAGACGCTGATCCCCGACCCGCCCTCCAGAATCACAGAAACACGAAGACTCAAAAAAGACAATCTCAAACTGATGGCCGACGGCGCCAGCCCATCCCGTTCCCTCTCTGTGTACCTGTGATCCTTACGGCTGGGAGGGGGATCTGTGTGATCCGTGGGCCGTGTTTTACCATCTGCGTTCATCTGCGTGATCTGCGGTTTCTCTTCCAGTCGGGCGGGGGCTTTGTATCTTTGTGCCTTCGTGGTTCGCTGTTCCTGCCCGACCGCACCTGCCGATGAGATGGGGATCACCGCTGTCGGCCTCCAAATTGATGCATAATCGAGACATGAGAGAGCAATCGCTGCTGTGCCTTGGTGACCACTATCCCGAAGAACCGTTGGCAGATCCGCAGCGTGGGGCGAGCACCAACACATACCTGCTCGCCCTTCTAGTGCTCGCCGCGATCGTGGCGCTCGCGATCGTTTTCTCCGGGGGCCGAGGGGGAGACTCCGAAGAGGCGGATTCGGCTCGCTCGGCGGGGGCCGTCGTGCTCGCGACCGCCGAGCGCCTGGATCCGGCACTGTACCGGGGCCACATCGAGGCCCTCGAATCGGCGCTCTACCGGCAGGAGACTGCCGACGTCAACGACGCCCGACACATCCACCATTCGGCGCGACGGCTCGCGGACGCGGTGGCCGACGAGGGCGAACCTGCCGGCCTGGTGGCCTCACGCGCGATCACGGACTTCGCGGACGGCATCCTCCAACCCGACGACGTCGGGTTCGCGACCCTCGACCTGCCGGCCACCAGAAATCGATGGACCGGACTGCGTGATCGCGTGTTCCGGTCGGCCGACTGGTTCGTCGGCGGTGCGGCGTCGGGCCCGACCGTGCGCACCGGGCCAGACACTAGGGAAGCGTCCGTCAACGATCTGCGACGTCTGGTCGAGACGGTGACCGACCTCATCAACTCCGGGCGTGGCGAGACCGGCTACTTCGGCGAGATCGGCGTCGACGTCGAGGAGATGTCACGCGAGGCGGAGAGCCTTCGCGAGGATTGGGAGGAGTGGGCCCGAGGCTGGTCGAAACGGGTCGAGTACGTGGCGGCGGCACTCCCGGTTCGAACGGCGCCCGACGCCCCTGCCGAGCTGGTGGAAGCCCACCGGCAGCTGGCCACCGCCGTTCACCAACTGCGCCTTCTCGCGATGGCGGACAGTGCATCCGGCGTGCCCTCGCGGGCCGAACGCCAGCGTTACTTCGACTCGGCCGACAGTGCGGTGGAGAGCGCCCGTTCTTTTCTCACGAATCTTTGAGCCAGCTCCGAGCCTCGGATCGGTAACGCACGATACCGGGCGCCACGGGATCGTCTAAGATGTGTCTCGAATCGAGGTAAACGTCCGACGTTCTTCGGAGGGAATCGAGATGAAACACATTGTGAGTCTGCTCTGCCTCGTCGTGCTGGTGCTCGCCGTGCCTGCCTCGGCCCAGGTGCGCGACGAGACCGTGCTCACCTACGAGGTCATTCAAACCGAACGCGAGAGTCTCGTGCTGGACGCACTCGACCTTACCGCCGATCAGCGGGCCGCTATGGTGCCGATCTTCGATGAGTATCTCGAGGCGATGGGACGGATCGACGCCAAGCGGGTCGCTCTGATCAAGGAGTTCCTCGCCAAGTACAAGAGCATCTCCGACGACGATGCCGCCGCGCTCCTGGAGAAGGTGACCGCGATCTCGCAGAAGGAGCTGGACGTGCGCCGGAAGTACCTCGAGAAGTTCGGCGAGGTTCTGCCGCCGCGCAAGGTGTTGCGCCTCTGGCAGGTCGAGAACAAGCTCGACACCATCATCGAAGCCCATCTGGTCAAGGACATCCCGCTGGCTCGGTGACGAAACACGGTCGCCGCATCTCTTTTCGGAGCTACTGCTGGCATTGTCCCGTCTCCGTGCCCGACGTGAACGCTGAGTCTTCGTCGGGCACTCGGATGCGGGTACGGAAACGGGAGAATCCGAACCCTCAACCCGAGCTCTCTGCGGCGGAGGCACCTGGATTGAAGGTCTCGACCCGTTCCTCGCCGCGCCGGCGCGCCTCGGCGTCCTCCTCGATCGTGTCCCGGCCTGCTACGTTCGATCCGTCGGTCGACTCGGATGACGCGGACCGTGCGCTTCCGGATGGCGGCTGCGCCTCCTTCCACGAACCACCCTCCCGCCGCTCCCAGTTCCCGTCGTCGGTCTGGCGGTAGACGATGCCCGCACGGTCCGAGTACACATTGTTGGCCTGGCTGCTCGCCCGTTTCGTCGGCTGCGGTTCACTGTCGACGGCGTCCGGTATCACCCGCGCGGCGTTGAACGGTCGTGCATACACGTCGTACCTCGGGACCGCGGTCGGTCCACCCGAGTCGTACCTCGTGGGAAACGGATCGACGTACGTCGGGCCCCCGTAATAGCCGCCACCCGGGTAGGGATAGTACCCTCCGACCCCCCACCACCCGCCACCCCACGGGCTGCCCCAGGTCGAGACACCGACGCCGATCGTGAACCGCCCGGTCGACCACCCGACGCCGAAGCCCCACGCGCCGGTGTAGGCGTTGTACATCGAGTGGAATCCCCAGGTCGACGATCTCGGATAGTAGGTCTCACCGTGCCAGCCGGGGTAGTACCAGCCCGTGCCGTACACCGTGCAGCCGTCGTAGTAGTAGCTGCCAAGATAACCAGACGTGTAGCCCACGTGCACCACCTCGGGGGCGGCGTCATAGACGTGGACGTAGGTGACATTGTGGTTGGGGTTGGAGGGAGGAATGTCGTAGATGGCATCCGGGATCTCGGTGGCCACACGCCACGGCCCGGTCGGTCTCTCGGAGACGTACCATACGCCTGTTTCACAGCAGTAATAGGCGTCGCCGGCCTTGATCACCTGTGAAACGGTGTTCACCGCGTACTGCAGGTCGGTACCTTCGATGTCCTCGAACGTCGCCCTGCCGTTGTACTTCACCTTGATCGTGGCATCGACCGCGACCGCGGCGGTCTGCGGGATCTGGGCGTCCAAGACCGCCTCGCGGGCCTCCTGGGTCCCCGCCACGTGGACCCTGACCCCGCCGACCGGCGAGTCTGCAGGGATGTCGCCGAAGCTCGGCGGTACTTGATCCTGCGGCACGAATCGCCACGGGCCGTCGGTTGACTGACCGCCATACCATCGCCCCGAGAGCACCACGTAGATCATGCCGGACGTCTCGACGCGGAGCACGGCCGTGTTCGCATTGCTCATGTACTCGAGGCCCAGACCCTCGATCTCCGCCCACTCCGGCTCGCCGTCCGTCACGATCAGCTCGCTGGGTTCGGTGACCACGATGACCTCTGGGGCTGTCCCGCCAGCGCGGTTGCGCACAGTGCTCTCGCGCAGCTCCTCGGGGATCTGGAACTTCACCGTCGACGGAATCGCGCGGGTGACCGACCAGGGGCCGAGGGCGTCTTTCGACCGGTACCAGAGCTCACCGCCGCCGTACAGGTAGTAGAGCTCGCCACGCGTGTCGTACAGGATCGGGAACGGTGAGTTGGCGACGTGCAGGATGTCGTGCTTCTGACCCCGAAGCCATGGGTTCTTGCGAAGCTCCGGTTCGCCGTCGATCGATACCAGCACCGCCGGCGTGGCAGACCACAGGATCGCGGGCGGATCGTGCTTGAGTCCGTCCACCGACGGATTGTTTTCGATCATCTCGAGGCTGGCGATGAACCGGTCGAGGGAGATCTCGAGATCCCACCTTGGAATCTCGCGCTCGAGCAGTCGGGCGAGCTTCTCCTTGCCCTCGTCGCTCGCTTCCGGGAACCGCACGTCGGGCACCTCGACCGAGTCGATGCGGACGGTCCGCGCCGCCCGATCGACCTCCAGTCGCGCCGAGATCCAGACGGCGCCGAACGCCGGTCCCGGGACTGCGGGTCCCACCACCGACACTGCAGCTCTGCTCTGGAGGTCGTTGCCGTCCATACCATCCACCTGCGGCTGGTACAGCGTGACGGTCCATCCCCCCTCGGCGTCGATCTCGACCGGCCACCCGATCTCCCCCGCAAACGCCAGAGGGGCGACGAGCAGAACCATGAGGATCCCTATTCGCACTGGCATTCGGTTTCCCCTACCCGCCAATAAGTCAAAGAGCCGAAAAGTCCAGCGCACCCGCTCACGTTTCAGAAACGTTTCGGCGCTATCGGTCGATTCGCCGACGAGCAAACCAAACCGCAGATAGCGCAGATATCCGCAGATAGTCGCACCCGGGGATGTTCGATCTGCGTACATCTGCGTGATCTCCGGTTTCTCCGTCTTCACCATGGTGGCCCTTTTATTCGTTCGACTTTTCGACTTTTCAACCTTTCGACTCTTTGACTCTTTCACCGTTCCATGGTGTGGCGAGCCGCACCCTTCCTTTGGTGACTCGTCAACGTCTGCGTCCTCCACCGCTCGGTCGTGCTCCACCGCCGCCGCGGTTGTAGCTCTGGGTCCGTTGCGCGCCCCGCTGACGGGCACTGTAGTCGCGCTGCACGGACGCGCCCGTCGACGGACGAGTGTACGACGGCTGTTGGGGTCGCGTTGAGGGAGCTTGCTGGACCCCGGTCGACGGCCTGGTCTGCGGCGTCGACGGCCTGGTCTGTGGTGTCGATGGTCGGGTCTGTTGTGTCGAAGGTCTCGTCTGAGCGCTCGGCAGATCGGTCTTCGACCAGTCCCCCTTGTCTCGCCGGTCCCAGGTGCCGTCCTGATTCCGCCGGTAGACATTTCCGTCGCGATCGGTCAGCACGTTGTTGGAGCGATCCTGGGCGACCGCCGCCTGTTTGCGGGCCGTCCTGTCGCGGGTGTCGACGACCTTGTTGGCGTTCTCCGCGCGGTTGTAGATGTTGTTGTTCGGCCGCGTCGCGGGACGGGGTCGCGCGCCGCCCGCCGGTGGTCGCGACGCACCGGCGTGCATGCCGGCCCTGTACCCGTGCCAGTAGCCCCGGTGGTACCCGGCCCGGTAGCCGTGCCGGTAGCCGTACCACGGGTACGGTCGGTACCTGCCCGGACCCCACCAACCGTAGGCACCGCCGGTGCCGATGGTCAGATGGAACGGTCCGTTGCTGTAGCTGAAGCCGAAGGACCAGCCGTACCACGGGTTGTAGCGGACATGGAAGCCCCAGGTGGAGGGCCTGGGGTAGTAGTAGTGGCCCCACCACGGCCGGTAGTACCACCCGGTGCCGTACATCATGCAGCCGTGGTAGTGGTAGCTGCCCGTGTAACCCGCCGTGTAGCCCACGTACACCACCTCCGGCGTCGAATCGTACACATAGACGTAGGTCACGTTGTGGTTGGGGTCGGACGGCGGAATGTCGTAGATCTCCTTGGGGATCTCGGTCGCGACCTTCCAGGGACCGGTTGCCGCGTCGGAGACGTACCACACGCCGTCGTCGCAGCAGTAGTAGGCGTCACGGTACTTGATGACCTGAGACTGGGTGTTGACGGCGGAGGTCAGTTCGGTGCCTTCCACGGGCTCGAACTTGGGCTTGCCGTCGTACTCGACGGTGGTGGAAGCATCCATCGTGACCGCCGCGGTCTGCGGGATTGCCGCGTCCAGCACGGCCTCGCGTGCCTCGTCGGTACCGGCCACGCTCACCAGCATGTGGCCGTTCTCGGAGTCGAGCGGGATCGAAGCGAAGGTCTCCGGCAGCTCGTCCGGGGGCACGAAGGTCCACGTGTCAGTCGCGAGCGAGCTCGACGAGAACCAACGGCCCGACAGCAGCACGTAGTAGCGCTGCGCACCGATGTCGAACACCACGTCCGAGTCGGTGTTGGAGACGTACAGCAGGTCGGTTTCTGCGATCGGTGCCATGGCAGGTTCACCGTCGATGAAGATGAGCTCCGCCGGCTCGGTAGAGACCACGATCTCCGGCGTCCGCGTGTCCTTTTCGGCTCCCTCGGCCTCCTCGGTCTCCTCCGGTGGCGGCGGAGTCACGGCTGCCACCTCGGACGGCGGGTTTGGCTCGGGTCGCCAGGGTCCCATGATGTCCCGAGCGGAGAACCACCCCTCGTTGGCACTCAGGTAGTAGGCCTTGCTCTTGTTGTGGTACACGATGAGGAACGGCGTGTTGACCACGCGTTGCAGCTTCGACCCCTCGACATCCTCGAGCTTCGGGTCGCCATCGACCAGGACCAGCAGCGACGGGACGTAGGCGATGATGATTATCGGTGGATCGTTCTTCAGCTCCAGCTCTCGCACTTCGCCCTCGAGAATGTCGAGGCTCGCCAGCAGCCGGTCGAGAGACAGGTCTACGTCCCAGGTCGGGATCTCCCGTTCGAGCAACGCGGCGAGCTGGCGCTGCTCCTCGTCGCTCAGCTCGGGGAAGCGCACATTCGGCACCTCGACAGTGACGATGTCGACGTTGCGGGTGTCACGATCGACGGCGAGACGGGCCGTGATCCAGACCGCTCCGAATGCCGGCTCGCCCGTACCCTTCTTCACCGACACCGCAGCCCGGCTTTCCATCAGATCTTCGGTGAAGCTGTCGACCTGGGGTTGGTACAAGGTCACAACGTAATCGCCGATCTCGGTCTCCTTGGGCCAGCCCGTGTCCTCCGCCGCCAAGGGAAGGACCACGAACAACGCCACGACCATCACCGCCAATTCCAATCGCATGGGTTCTCCTTCATGTCGCGGGGTGCAGTCTCTCCGCGCTTTGGGAACGCCCATTTCCGCACACAGAGGTCTGCCCCACTGCCAACCCGCTCCATGGCAAGGGGTATTCCGAGGTCCGCACCCCTCGTCGTGCTGCCTAGACAATTTCCTTCAGGTATTTCTCCCGCGCCAGCCGCCAGAACACCACCAGGAACGCCGTCAGTGGGATCGCCAGGATCATGCCGGTGATCCCACTCAGCGCGGAACCCCAGAAAAAGATGGCCAGGATGATCACGATCGGGTGAAGACCGGTTCGGTCACCCATGATCTTCGGGGTGAGTATGTAGCTCTCGATCAGCTGCACGACGGTGAAAACAACCAGCACCAGTACCACCTTCAGCAGTCCGCCACCACTCTGGAAGAAGGCAAGCGGCAGGGCGGTGCCGAGGCCGATGATGCTGCCCAGGTAGGGGATGATGTTGAGGAAGCCGAGCAACAAGCCAATGATGAACCCGTACCTCAGGCCCACCAGTGAGAACCCGATCGCGTACAGCACGCCCTGCAGGAACGCGATCACGAGCTGACCGCGGAAAAAGGCGACGATGATCTCGACGAACTGGTTCGCCAGGTAGGCGACGTCCTTCCGCGTCTCGGGCTTGAGAAAGGTCAGATACCGCTCGATGTCGAACGCACCCTTCTTGTCGACCCACAGGAAGAAGGCGAAGTAGATCGGGGTCACGACCCAGCACATCAGCGCCCCGACCGCCGACACCGCGCCCGCACCTGCCGACAGCGCGCCGCGCCCCACCGCCTCGAGCCCGTCCACGATCGTGCCCTGCTGCCCGCTCAGAACGCTGCGGACCGACTGGAGGTACGGATGGTTCTGCACGAACTCCACGAATCGTGGCGCTCGCTCCTTGACCCAGGCCGCCACCGCCTGCGACCACTCCGGCAGGTTGCTGATCAAACCGCTCACCTGATCGACCAGCAGCGCGCCGAAAAACCAGAAGAACACGGTGAGGGGAATCACGGCCGACAGGAAGAGCGCGATCAAGGCGAACACTCGTCCCAGCTTCAGCCTGTCCCTGAGCCACTCGTAGTACGGCTGGAACACCAGCGCCGCCACCCCGGCCACGGCCAGCGGCAGGAACACGTTGGAGAAACGGCTGAAGAACGCCCCGATGAGCCAGAACAGGCCGCCCACCGCCACCACGATGACGACCGCGGCCACGATCGTGATGGCGGCGGCCACGGTGCTCCGCTGCCGTTCGCTGAGCTGGAGGTTCATCTCTCGCTCCTCCGATCCTGATCGCGGCCATCGTACAGGTGTCCGAGCCGGTTATTCAATGGGGATGGGGATGAGGGTATGGGGGTTGAGGAGGTGAGGGGGTGAGGGCCGAAGTCGAGGCACCCATCGAGTGGGAACACGGGGCTCGGGAAAGAGGGATTCGGGACCAGGGCCGCCCACCCTCCCGCTCTTCATCTTCGTCCTCTTCTGCTCATTCGCTCCAACTGCCCGACCCCCGATGCGCCCTCTCCCCGGCGCGTTGCCCGAGGTTGCCCCCTTTGACAATGTTGGGACCCCGTGGCCCGTTCCTAGCGGTTGGCGCTGCTCCCAACATTGTCAAAGACGGCACGCCCGCACAACGCGCTGTCATCGACCACGCGGTCGGGTTGACCACCTGACACCCGACGCGACCTCTCCGGCGCGCCCTCCGTCGCCTCTCTGTGTCTCTGTGTCTCTATGCCTCTGTGGTTCTCTGCAGGAGGGCGGGCGGTGCTCCCTGCTCCGGGTGGGCGGTGGATCTCGCATCCTGAATCTTGGATCGTGCCTCCGGTCGGGCGATCGAGCGACCAGCGACCAGAAGCGGGTGGGTGGGAGCTTCGTGTCTTCGAGTCTTCGTGGTTCTTCGTTCCCGGACGAATCATGCTCGTTCCGGGACATCTGCGATATGCTAGAAAGTCGGGGCAATGGACATGACCGAACTCGACCCGCGCTGGATCGGCAGGACCTTCGACGACTTCCTGTTCCGCCCACAACGGGGGATCTCCGACTCGCGGCGCCACATCGCGCTGACATCCAATCTCACCCGAAGTCTCGACATCGAGCTGCCCATCGTGTCCGCCAACATGGACAGCGTGACAGGTCGTCAGATGGCCGAGGCGATGGCCTTGGAGGGCGGCATCGGCATCGTCCATCGCGCGATGCCGATCGATCGTCAGGCGGAGATCGTCCGTCGGATCAAGAGAAGTTACGGCGCGATCATCGACGAGCCGTTCCGGCTGCCGCGCGGGACCTCGATCCGGGACGCCAAGACGTTTGCCAGACGCCACCACATCCACGCCATCCTGATCGAGGAGAGCGCGGGCAGCGCAGTCCTCGCCGGGCTGCTCACCGCGCGCGACATCCCCTGGATGGAAGAGCTCGAGGACCGTCCGGTCGACGACTTCATGACGCCGTTCGAGCGGCTCCACACCAGCGCACCCGGCATCAGCGAAGACGCGGCCGAGCGCATCATGTTCGACAAGCGGATCGAGCGATTGCCGCTGGTGGATGACGATCGGCACATCAGGGGATTGATCACCCTGCGCGACATCCTGTTCTTCCGCCGCCGGCCGTTCTCGTCCAAAGACCCCAGGGGGAGGTTGCTCGTCGGGGCTGCGATCGGTGCCCGTGGCGACTATCTCGACCGAGCCGCCGCACTGGTCGAGGCCGACGTGGACTGCCTGGTGATCGACATCGCCCACGGCCACTCCGACGTGATGGCCGATGCCATGGAAAGAGTTCGAAACCGATTCGAAGGTGCGCAGCTGATCTGCGGCAACGCCGCTACCGGCGACGGGGCTCGATTCCTCGTCGACCGTGGAGCCGATGCGGTCAAGGTGGGGGTCGGACCCGGTCGCGGCTGCCGGACGCGGCTCGAGACTGCCGCAGGTGTGCCCCAGCTCCAAGCCGTCCGCGAAGCGTGGTGTGCGGTCGGAGACGAGGTGCCGATCATCGCCGACGGCGGCGTCGTGCACGACAAGGACATCTTCCTGGCCCTGATCTGCGGCGCCTCGTGCGTCATGCTGGGCAGCGCGCTGTCGGGCACCGACGAATCTCCCGGCCACGTCATCGAGGATCCTGCGACCCACACCAAGCGCAAGATCTACCGCGGCATGACCTCGCCTCAGGCCGTCTTCGAGTCGCACTACGACGATCAGAACGGCGAGTTCGACGAGTCGGCGCTCGACACTCCGGCCGAGGGTCAGGAGATCCAGGTCCCCTACCGGGGCAGCGTGGTCGACATTCTGCACCGTATCCGCGGCCACCTGCGCTCGGCGGTGTCGTACGCCGGCGAGGACTCACTCGCCAAGGCGCGGGGCAAGATCCTGCCCGATCCCCTCGAGTACCTGATCCCGCTCAGCGAGGCCGCACGCCGCGAGTCGTACGAGAGGTGAGCCCCCGCCCGCCCGGAGCAAGGAGCAGAGAGCACCTTCCGCTCGCGTTCGAGTCCGAGCCCGCGTCCGTGCCCGGTCCGCCCACATCCCCGTGGTGAGTCGCTCGTCGCTCGTCGCTTGATCCCCGCCCGCCCACAGAAACATCCATGTCATCCTGAGCGAGGAGCGAGCCGCCAGGCGATGGACGAGTCGAAGGATCCCCTCGACTTCCCGGAGCGACGGTCCGATCGCGCCGACTCTCCTGCTCGATGGGATACTTCGACTCGCCCGGCACTCAAGTGCCTGAGTGCCGGGCTCGCTCAGA
>JBFELO010000052.1:0-29625 GCA_041552055.1 Candidatus Sulfomarinibacteraceae bacterium
CCCAGTATCCGGGCTTCTCTTTGTGTCCGCAAAATCGGGGCAGGTCCAATCAAGGGGCCAGGACAGGGAGCAGGGCCCCCGCCCTCCCGGGGCTACCCACAGATGACACAGATTTGCGCAGATCCACACAGAAGACATCATCTGTGTGATCTGTGGGCTAAGAGCGGTGGAGCAGACCCGCAGCACCTACCCTGGGGTCGTTGGACGCCGGACGCCGATCGCTTGACAACCCACCCGCCCACCGAGGGGTTGACGGGGTGGCCGGTGCCTGCGGCGCCTGGGGGTGAGGGGGTGAGGCCCCCCGCCCACCCTCCAGTCGCTGGCCGCTGGTCGCTGGTCGCTCGCCACCACCCCTCATGTGTAGGCGCGCACCCCGTGCGCACACCCAAACGGATGGGACCCTCATCACGCCTCCGGCCTGGAAGTACCTGGTGCGCGCAGAGGCTGTGCGCCTACACGCTGGCGTTTGGGACGGCAATATGCGCGGTGCTGCGAGCGGGGAGCATCTCGGTCGGTGCGACCGGAGCAGCTTCGGCGTGCCCTCTCCCCTTCGCGCTCCCCGCGGTTGCCACCTTCAACAATCGTGGGACTGAATGTCAATGTTGTTTTGGGCAGCGAGGATCCCAAGATTGTTGAAGATGGCACGCCCGCATGAGGTGATGTCATCGGTCCGCGAAATCCCTCAGCCGCACCGGCAGTCGTCGCGGACCCCAGTCCCCGGGCGGACCGTCGAACCTGCCGGGGCACAACGCGCCGCAGCTCCGGCAGTGACCGGTGTCATCGAGGTTCCAGGCCGTCAGCAGGTACCAGTCGCGGCCGATCAGCAGCTCGGCGCACTCGTGACAGGTCGTGCTGCCGCCGCCCTCGTCGTGCACGTTCCCCGTGTAGGCAAACTTGACGCCGTTGTCGAGCGCGATTCGACGCGCCCGGGTGAGGGTCGACTTCGGCGTCGGCGGTGTCTTGAGCATCTTGAAGTCGGGGTGGAATGCGGTGAAGTGCATCGGTACGTCGGTCCCGAGTGTGTCGACGACCCAGCGGGTCATCCGGTCAAGCTCGTCGTCCGAGTCGTTTTCTCCCGGGATGAGCAGCGTCGTCAGCTCGAACCAGACTTCGGTCTCGTGCTTGAGGTACACGAGGGTATCGAGCACCGGCTGCAGCGCGCCGCCGCACAGCCGCTGGTAGAAATCGTCGGTGAAGGCCTTTAGGTCCACGTTGGCGGCGTCCATGTGGGCGAAGAACTCGGATCGCGGCTCCGGCAGGATCTCGCCCGCGGTGACCGCCACGGTGGCCACCCCCAGCTCGTGGCAGGCGTGCGCCACGTCGACGGCGTACTCCATGAAGATCACCGGGTCGTTGTAGGTGAAGGCCACCGAACGGCAGCCGAGAGAATTCGCGGCCCGGGCGATGGTCTCCGGAGCGGCCGCGTCGGCCAGGGTGTCCCACTCCCGCGACTTCGAGATGTCCCAGTTCTGGCAGAACTTGCACGCCAGGTTGCAGCCCGCGGTGCCGAAGGAGAGCACACCGGTGCCCGGGTAGAAGTGGTTGAGCGGCTTCTTCTCGATCGGATCGACGCAGTAGCCCGAGGAGCGGCCATAGGTGGTGAGCACGATCTCGCCCTCGTGCGCCATGCGCACGAAGCACAGCCCGCGCTGGCCGGCCTTCAGCTTGCACAGCCGCGGACAGAGTTCGCACACCACCCGTCCGTCGTCGAGCCGACTCCAATATTTCGTCGGCCAGTGCTCCGTCGTGGGTGAAGGCTCGATCGCCACACGCCCTCCCTGTTCAATATTTGGGTTGAACACGGGCCGCTGTCAAATTGCAGGGTTTGACACGTTCCGCTCTTGGGCGGCTTGGGAAACGTGAAGCGCCGTGATGGCAAGAGCAAGGGCCTGGTGGAGAGCGAAGAGTATATGGGAGATCGCGCTGTGGTATGATAAATGGTAATACCGGAGAATGTGCATGGCGACTGCAAAAATCGCGATCACTCTCGATCGAACGACCTTGAAAGAGCTTGATCGCCTGGTGGATCAGGGGATCTTCCCCAGCCGGAGCCGGGCGATCCAGGAAGCGGTCCAGGAGCGTCTCACACGATTGTCGAGGGACAGGTTGGCCCGTGAATGCACAAAGCTCGATCCGACGTTCGAAATGGTCCTCGCCGATGAGGGGCTCGATGCGGAGGCTGACTCGTGGCCCGAATACTGAGAGGGGAGGTGTACTGGGCGAGTCTACGTCCTGTGAAAGGGCACGAGCAGGCGGGCCGTCGACCCGTCCTGGTCATCAGCCACGACATCTTCAATGACCGCTCGGGAACGGTGATCGCGATGGCGATCACCAGCCAGGCTCAGCGCGCAGGCTTCCCACTCGCCATCGAGATCACCGAGCCTAAGATGCCGAAACGATCGTGGCTCAAGATCAACCAGGTTCGGACGCTGTCGATTGCGCGCCTGCACGGGCGCATCACGTGGCTTTCGCCCGAGTTGGTGAACCGTGCGATCGACGGTCTCAACGAGATCGTCGGTGATTGACTCTTCGGTTGGCAAGCTGGCTCAGCGTCTCCAGCCACGGTGTGTCGCTGTTCTAAGGGGTCACCACCTGTAGGCCAGAGCGAGATCCACGTGCTCCCGCTCGTGCTGGTTCTGGATCTCGTCGGTATCGATGATGCTCTCGAAGGTTCGGTAGCCGAGGTTGACGTCCGAGTTCTCGTCCGCGATCACGGCCGTCGACGGTGGATCGCCCCGTGCGGCGCCCACGGCTCGAAGTCGGTTTTGTCTGGTGGGAGGCTCTCGTGCGAGCCCACGACGAGCGCTCCGCCCGGGAAGATCGTGTCGGCGAGCCGTCGGGCGATCTCGAGCTGGAACGACTCCTCGTAGTAGGTGAAGACCAGGTTGCGGCACAGCACGACGTGGAACGGACCGTCCGGCATCTCGGAGCGCACATCCTGGCAGAGCCAGGTGATCGATGTGCGGTGCTCGGGTTGCAGCAGGACGTCGTCACCGCGGACCTCAAACGTCTGCTCCTGCCACTGCAGGGGCAGGTCGCGGATCGAGTCCCGCGGGTACACCGCTCTCCGAGCCCGGTCCAGCATGTGCCGGTCGGCGTCGGTGGCTACGATCTCGAGCAAGACGGTGGGGAACCGCTCGGCCAGTGCCACGTCCCAACCGATTCGGAGAGAGTACGGTTCCTCGCCCGAGGCGCAGCCGCAGCTCCAACAGCGGAGGCTGGGTTCGCCTCGGTCGATAACGAGCTCGGTGAGTGTCGGTACGACATCTTCGAACAACGCTTCGAAGACCGCGCAATCGCGCCAGAAACGCGAGATGGTGATCCGGCACAGTCGATCGAGGACGGGCCACTCGTCGTCGTGCGCTTCGAGGTAGTCTCGGTAACCTTTGAAGCCCTCGACCTCGAGCTCCCCCAGCCGCCGTACGATCCGCTTGCAGACCTGTGATCGGACCCTGCGGAATCCGGGCCAGCGCATACGGAGGTGGGGCAGGGCCCACTGCAGGAACGAGGTGCACTCATCACGCATCATAGAAACCGTCTCACATTCGTCCCGTACTATGATGAACCGACTCGGTGGCTGATGGAGGGAATATGGTACGAGCTCTTTGTGGGATCGTCACGCTGCTCGGTGCGACGCTCGCGATGGTCGCGTGCGGACCGACCGTCGACACCGGGATTCGCGACGAGGTTCAGGCTTTTCTCGATGACTACACCGCAAACTACGTCGATCTGTCCACCGGGTCGTCCGAGGCCGAGTGGATCTCCAACACGAGGATCGTCGAAGGCGACGATACCAACCGCAGGCGCACAGAGGCCGCCAACCAGGCGTTGACAGCGTTCACCGGATCGGTCGAGGTGATCGAGGCCGCCGAGAGCTTCCTCGAGCGGCGCGATGCCCTGGATCTCATCCAGGCAGCACAGCTCGAGAAGGTCCTGTACAACGCGGCCAACTACCCGCAGACCGTGCCCGAGCTGGTGAAGGAGCGGATCGCTGCCGAAGCAGAGCAGGTGGAGGTTCTGTTCGGTTTCGACTTCCAGATCGGCGGAGAGTCGGTGACCACCAACGACATCGACGACATCCTGCAGACCGAGAACGATCTCGACCGGCGGCTCGAGGCGTGGCAGGCGTCGAAAGAGGTGGGGCCGCCCCTCAGGGATGGGCTCGCTCGGCTGGTTGAACTGCGCAACGGGACGGTGCAGGCGCTCGGCTACGACGATTTCTTCCAGTACCAGGTCTCTGAATACGGGATGACCAACGACGAGATGGTGGAGCTCAATCGACGTCTCGTGCGGGAGTTGTGGCCGCTGTACCGGCAGTTGCACACCTGGGCACGATACGAGCTGGCACGGCGGTTCGGGGTGGCCGACGTGCCACGGTTGATCCCGGCCCATTGGTTGCCGAACCGCTGGGCGCAGGACTGGAATCAGATGGTCACGGTCGAGGGTATCGATCTCGACTCCAAGCTGGCCGATTACTCGGCGGAGTGGGTGATGCAGCGGGCCGAGGAGTTCTACGTGAGCCTGGGCTATGACCCCATGCCTCCCACCTTCTGGCGGCTGTCGTCGTTGTACCCCTTGCCACCGGATGTGGAGTTCAAGAAGAACAACCACGCCAGTGCGTGGCACATGAACCTGGACGACGACGTGCGCAGCCTGATGAGCGTGCAACCCGATCGATACTGGTGGATGACCGTCCACCATGAGCTCGGACACATCTACTACTTCATGGCGTACTCGAACTCCGAGGTGCCGCCACTTCTCAGGAGAGGCGCCAACCGCGCGTTCCACGAGGCGATCGGCTACCTGCTTGGGTCCGCCTCCATGCAGAAGGCGTTTCTGCAGGGACGGGGACTGGTGGCCGCGGACGTCGAGACCGACGAGATGCAATCGCTGCTGAAAGAGGCACTCGAGCAGGTGGTGTTCATCCCATGGTCGGCCGGTGTGATGACCCACTTCGAGCACGATCTGTACGCCGAAGAGTTCGGCCCTAATGAGTACAACGCGCGATGGTGGGAGTATGTGGAACGGTTCCAGGGAGTCGCGCCCCCCGAGCCGCGCGACGAATCGCACTGCGACCCGGCGACCAAGACCCACATCAACGACGACGCGGCCCAGTACTACGACTACGCACTGTCGTACGTGATCCTGCACCAGCTGCACGAGCACATCGCGCGTGGAATCCTCGGCGAGGACCCGCACAACACCAACTTCTATGGACGGGAGGACGTGGGCTCCTTCATCGACGGAATCCTCCGCGTCGGCGCCACTCGCGACTGGCGTGAGCTGCTGCACGAGGCCGTCGGCGACGACATCTCGGCGCTGCCCATGCTGTCCTACTTCGCACCGCTCATGACGTGGCTGGAAGAGCAGAATGCGGGCCGCGAGCACACCCTTCCAGAGGAACCTCGAATTTGAGTGGCTGATAACGACGCTCACGGCCCTCGCGACGAGGCCCTCACGACCTCTCGACCGCCGACCTTGGGGAGAACACCTCCTGCGGTGTCAGACAGTCGATGCGATTGGGAGGCCGGCGAGGCCGCCTCGTGAGGGCGCGCCGTATTTGACGTCTCGAGGACGACATTCGTTGGGGACTTCTTGCGCCGTTGGGGCCTCGAAACGTCATACCGGGCAACCTCGGGGAGCGCGAAGGGAGAAGACCGCCCCGGGTGTCGAAAGACCGAAGCGACTGGCACGCGGATTACAGCGCCTCGTGCGGGGTGCAATTCTTGACAATGTTGGGAGCACCGCCACTCAAAACGCGTCGGCAGTCGGATCCCAACATTGTCGAGGGGCGCACCCACGGGGAGCGCGTTGGGGAGAGGGCGCCTCGGGTGTCAGATGGTGGATAGATTGTCGATGACGATGAGGATGACGATGACGAGGCGAGTGAGCGACGAGGACGAAGACGAAGAGTGGGCGGGTGGGCGGGAGAGCTCACAGCTCACGGCGTATAGCTCATGGCCCGGGCGGGTGGTTGGTTACTCGCCGTGCGCCGGTAAAAGCGTCCCGGTTACCTCGCCGAAACCGACGCGGATCCCGTCTCTTTCGCACCAGCCTGTCATGACGACGGTGTCGCCGTCGGCGAGGAACTTCCGGGTCTCGCCGCTCGGCAGCTCGAGCGGATCGGAACCGCGCCAGGTGAGCTCGAGCATGGAGCCGCGCTCGTGCGCCCCGGGTCCCGAAATCGTCCCCGATGCGACCAGGTCCCCGGGACGCGCGTTGCAGCCGTTCACCGTGTGGTGGGCGAGCTGCTGGCAGATGTCCCAGTACATGTAGCGGAAGTTCGAGGTGGCGATCCGCGCCGGTCGGTCCATTCCCGTGCTCTGCAACAGCACTTCGAGGTGGATGTCGTAGCTCTGGTGCTGTGGTCGCGTCAGATAGGGGAGGGGTTCCGGCTCGTCCTGCGGCGGCCCTGCGCAGCGGAACGGCTCGAGCGCATCCAGGGTCACCACCCAGGGAGAGATGGAGGTGGCGAAGTTCTTGCCAAGGAATGGACCCAGCGGAACGTACTCCCACTTCTGGATGTCGCGCGCGCTCCAGTCGTTGACCAGCACCATGCCGAAGATGTGCTCGGCTGCGTTGCCGATCGAGATCGGCTCGCCGAGATCGTTGCCGGGTCCGACGAAGAACCCCATCTCCAACTCGAAGTCCATCAGGCGGCTCGGTCCATAGCATGGCGAATCGGCGTCGTCGGCCTTGGTCTGGCCCATCGGCCGACGAATGTCGACGCCGCTGACCACGATCGAGCTGGACCGGCCGTGATAGCCGACCGGAAGGTGCAGCCAGTTGGGCTGGAGCGCGTTGTCGGGACCCCGGAACATCGTGCCGACGTTGGTGGCGTGCTCGCGCGAGGAGTAGAAGTCCGTGTAGTCTTCGATTCGTGCCGGCAGCAGCATCTCGACGGTGTTGGCGCGCAGCAGGGCGGCGTTCCGGAGGCCCGGATCGTTACGCAGGACCGATTCGTCGTTGATCAGGAGCTCGGTGATCCGCTCCCGCGCCTCGCGCCAGGCAGGCCGACCCATGGCCATGAAGGCGTTCAGCGCCGATTCGTTGAATACGCGGGTCCCCGACAGCGCGGGCCCGGTGAACAGTTTCCCGTCGGCCAGCACGGAGAGATCGAGAACGTAGTCGCCGATGGCGACTCCGACCCGTGGCGTTGTGTCGGCACGTGGCCGGAAGACGCCGAACGGCAGGTTGTGGATCGAGAAATGAGAGTCCGCCGGCACGTCGACAAACGACCGCAGCGAGGCGTCGACCTGAGTCATGGTTAGGGGGTCTCCCGTGGGTCTGTCGGCTGTGGGTCGAGTAGGCCGAGCTCGAGCAGATCGTCGCGTGGTTCGTCGAACGAGCAGCTGCCGAACGAGGTCACGGCGTTGCGCCGGCCTGCGGCGATACCCTGGGTATCGAGCCGGTGGCCGCGCCAGGTGACGGTCTCGTCGGCGAACGCGAAGGCTGACCGGTCTTCCTCCTCGAGCACCTCGAGGAGTCGATCTTCGGGCACTCCGATGGACTGTGCGAGCGCGCCGCCGACGAACAGGTTGATGAAGCCGTGGGTCATGGTTTCGAGCTGGACATCGAAGTGGCGGAGCGGGTGATGGAGGCCCTGCGTCGCCTTGAGGGGGATCGCCGCGGTCCGACACGCCGCGATCGCCGCTGCCACCGCGGCCACCGATGGAACCGCCGACGCGGTCGTTCCGCCACAGCGGATCTTGAGGCCGGTCGTGCGGCCGTCGCCGGATGCCTCGGAGATCGCCTCCACCGACGGTTTGACCCGGTCGCGCCAGCCCTCGAGCAGGGAACACTCGAAGAACGGCAGCGGTGGGACCGGCGTAAGATCGTCCAGGGCGGCGACCGCGTCGCTGACGACACCGGGCAGCTCATCCGGACGTGCCTGGCGGGGGAGTGGGGCTTCGAACTGGTCGACGGCCAGCGGCCGAGAGCCCGCGCTGGAGGCGAACCGCACGATCTCCCGGACATCTCGCTCGAGGGCTCGTGAGAATGCCCCCGGCGTTTCGCCCCCACTGCCGAGCACCGACAGGTGCACCCTGTCATCGTCCTGCTGCAAGTCCCCGAGCAACGGCTCGAGCTCCGCCAGGCGGCCGACGGGGCAGACGAATCGGCCCAGCATCCAGCCGTGGGCACCGCCGCGATGCAGCATGTACTCTCCGAACGCTTCGGACATGTCGAGCTGCGCCGGCGGGAACAGGCCGGCGTAGTCGATGACGCGGGTCAAGAGGACGCGAACACTGGTCAGCATGGGATCTCACATACCGTCCCGACATCGGACACGCCGTTCGAGTGGACGTCGTTCCGCCCGTCTCCGATACCGTGTCTCGAAATGGTACCACCGTTCGTCCTGTGAGCGGGTCGTTGGGGCACCGAGCGGCCTCCCCGTATCGGCTACAATCCCCGGCCGGAGGTCCAACCATGCGCCGTTATGTCCCGCTGATGGCCCGCGCCACACTTGCAGTTTTCGGAACTCTGACACCAACAAGCGCGGCTGCGGACGTCGAGCTGCCGCTCGCCAACCCGGGATTCGAGCGGCTCGCACCCGACGGCTCGTTCATCGATTGGCGACTGCTCAGTCAGGTGTCGAGCGACGGCGCGGCGGCGGAGCCGGACACGGAAGGCCCCCTGGCCGGAGTCGGCAGCCTGAAGCTGGCGGTGCGCGGTCACGGCACCGCCACCGTGGAGTCGGAGCCGGTCACCCTCGAGGTAGGCCACCTGTACCGGTTGAGCGGCTGGATCCGCTCGTCGGGCGTGGTGTCCGACCCCACCAGCAAGTACCCGACCGCGGTCCCGGCCTGCCTCACGATGGCCTCGTTCCCGTTCACCAACCACTCGCCCGCGGTTGGGGGCGATGCCGACTGGACGCGGGTCGAGACATTGTTCGTCGCCACCCAGGCCACGGATCGGGTACGGCTGCACTTGGGGTTCAACGGCACCGCACGCGGCACCGCGTGGTTCGACGATGTGCGACTCGAGCAGGTGGACGACATCGGCGAGTTCATCCCGATGGAGACTGTTCGCTGGTTCGGCGAGGGCTACCGGTACGACGACCGCGGCTGGATTTTCGTCCACGTCGAGGGTGAGCCGTACGAGCGTGGATACCAGTTCGGGTATCTGGTGGCGGACGAGATCGTGTCGTACATCTCCAAGCTGGCGCTGCTCGAGAACCGCGACGATCCCGAGGCCGGCTGGAAGTCGATCCTGTTCAAGGCCAACTCCCTGTTTCTCCGCGGCTATGACGAGGAGTACCTGTCCGAGATGAAGGGGATCGCCGACGGTGCTGCCCACGGTGGTGCGGAGTACGCCGGTCGACCGCTCGACCTCGGCGACATCGTCGCCATCAACTCGGTGGTGGACCTGGGCCAGCTCGAGGATGCGATCGAGGTGACGCCGCACGCGCTCACCGGTGAGAGCTTCCTGCGCGCCGAGGACGAGCTGCTGGTTGACGAGGGCAGCCACAAGTGCTCGGCGTTCGCGGCGACCGGACCCGCGACCCGGGACGGTCAGGTGGTTTTTGGCCAGATCTTCATGTGGTACGGCTACACCGGCGTGCACTGGAACGTCATCTGCGATCTGGTGCCGACCGACGGGCACCGGTTGGTCTACCACACGTTTCCGGGAGGGATCCACTCTGGGTCCGACTTCTACATCAATTCGGCCGGCATCGTGATCGGCGAGACAACCGTGTCGCAGACCCCGTTCGATCCGTCCGGCACCCCGCAGTCGAATCGGATCCGGAAGGCGGCCCAGTACGCAGACTCGATCGACGACGTGGAGCGCATCCTGACCACCGACAACAACGGCATGTACACCAACGACTGGCCGATCGCCGACGTCAAGACGGGCGAGGTCGCGATCCTGCTGCTGGGCACCGAGAAGCACAAGCTGTGGCGAACCGGTGAGGACATGGCGCCGTTCGGAACTCCGGGTTTCCTGTGGGCCAACAACAACAATCGCGACCCCGAGGTGCGCAAGGAGTACCTGGCACAGCCCGATGACCGGCCGTTCGACCTGGTTTTCGGACCCTGGAATCGAGATGTGGCGTTCAACGAGTTCTACCGGGAGCACGCCGGCGAGATCGACGCCACGGCGGCCGTCGAGCTGTGGGCCTCGTCGCCGATCAACCGTGCCCATGCCTGCGACGGCAAGATCACGACGACCGAGATGGCCGAGCGGATGGTGTTCCTCGCCCACTACGGCAAGGTGACCCTGCGCGAGAAGTTCCCCCAGGGCGGCTACCGGATCATGCCCGATCTGCCGGACGCGATCCCGCACCTGAGCCTGGGCTACGCGGTGGCGAGCCCGATCTGGGTGACCGAGCAGCTCAAGGCCGCTCGGGGTGGCGCGGGAACCCAGGATCAGCTGCCGGCCGAGGAGCCCGAACTTGTGCTCGGGGATCTCGCCGACTCGTTCGACATCGATCAGCGGCAGCTGTGGCGCCAGACGGTCTTCCCCGCGTCCGACAGCGAGAACTGGTTCGTGAGCGGCTCTGCCGCGTACTGGCGCATGCTCGACCGCCTCGACCCGGACGACCCGACCGAGGCCGCCGAGCAGCTCGCGGACGAGCTGTCGATGCTCAACGCGCGGTACCTGTACATCGTGTCGCGCGAGCAGGATCTGTCGGCCGTGAACGCCCACCGCGCATACGACCGCTATGGGCCGTATCAGATACCCCGCATCAAGGGGACCTTCGCACTGCACCAGCTCCGGCTCGCACTCGGTAACGATCGTTTCCTGGAGGTGATGAGCACCGTTCACGAGCGGTTCGCCCGCCGCGAGATGACCACCGGGGACTTCGTCTCAGTCGCTGAAGAGTTCACGGATGTCGAGGTCGCGCCGCTCATCCGGCAGTGGATCGAACGCGAGGGTCTGCCGCGGCTGCGACCGTCGGTGAAGCTGCGGCAGCGCGGCGGCTCGTGGGAGGTGAAGGTCGAGGTGGATCAGCAGGGGGAGCCCTACCATCTGTTCACCCACGTCGAGATCGCTGCCGGCGACGCCCGCCACATCCGTCGCATGGAGATCGATGGCGGCTCCTCCGAGGCGAGGTTCCGGTTCGACGACCAACCGTCTTCGGTGCGGTTCAACGCCCTCGGCGACGTCCCTGTGGAGATGCCGGACTTCTACGCGTGGGACAACTTCATTGACGACTTCCACGACACCCTGATCGTGTATGGCACCGCTCGCCAGGACGAGGCGAATCACACCCTGGCGCGACGTTGGCAGGAAACCGCGGCCAACGCCTACGTGGAGATCCTTCCGCCGCTGGTCAAGGATTCCGAGCTGACGTTCGAGCAGGCGGCCAACCACGACCTGATGGTGATCGGAGCGCTCGACGACAACTCCTGGTTCGGTCGGCTGGAGAGCGAGCTCCCGGTCGAGTTCGGCAGGAACTCCTTCCGTTGGCGCGGCAGAACCTACGCCGAGCCGGATGACGGCCTGTTCCTGGTCATGCCGAATCCGTTCAAACCGGAGCGCGTCGTGTACGTTTTCGCGGCAAACTCGGCGCTGGAGCTGCACCAGATGACGAAACGGTACCACCGCCGGCTCTCCTCGTGGGCCGTGTTCAAGGGTGATGAGGTCGTGGACCGCGGATTCCACGAACCTGCGGCCTTCAGCTTCGACGAGCTCCTCCCGTAACCTTGAGAGGGCCCCTCGCGGGTTGACAGAGCATGAGTGGGATCGGTGGCATCGTGCGGTGGGACGGCGGGCCGGTATCGGAGTCACGGCTGCGAACGATGACGCAACTGGTCGCACACCGTGGCCCGGACGGTCTGACGTGGGAAGCGGGCGCCGGTGTGGGGTTCGGCCATGCGCTGCAGGCGTTGCGAAGGTCGGAGTCCCGCCAGCGACCGCAGCCGGTGTCGTTGCCGGACTGCTCGTGCTCGATCGTGGCCGACGCCCGGATCGACAACCGTGATGACGTGATGCGCGCCCGGGGCTCGGTTCCCTGGATCCACGAGCCGGCATCGGACGCCGAGTTGATCCTCGCCGGTTTCGATCGTTGGGGCGACGAGGTGGTGCCCCGCATCGAGGGCGACTTCGCTTTCGCCATCTGGATGCGGGAAGCTCGCCGGCTCTTCGCCGCCCGCGATCCGTTCGGGGCGCGGCCCCTGTATTACGGCCGGTATCCCGGGGCTTTCGTGTTCGGCTCGGAACCCAAGCAGATCCTGACCTTGCCCGAGGTGACCGTCGAGGCGGACGACCTCATGGTCAGCGAGTTCCTCATGCTGAGCTTCCGCGAGACCGGCCGTACATTTTTCAGGGGCGTCAGCAAGCTGCCGCCCGCACACTCGCTGTCGGCCGGCGTGGAGGGTACCGCGGTCAAAAGGTACTGGAGCCCCGGAGGGCACCCTGACGGCGACAGCACCGATCGACACCTCGAGGTCGTCGATCGGTTCCGCGAGTTGTTGATCGCGTCGGTGGCCCAGCGTGTGAACACCGACTTCCCGGTCGCCGCCCACCTCAGCGGTGGCATCGATTCATCGTCCGTGGTCGTCGCGGCAGCAGAGCTGTACCGCCGGGGTGCTTCCGACCGGCCTGACATCTGCACGGTGTCGGCGGTCTTCCCGGGCCTCGAATGCGACGAGGCGGCGCTCATCCGGGCGGTATCGAGCCGGGTGCCGTTTCGAGCCCTCACCTATCAACCCGACTCGGGCCCTCTCCTGGACGGTCTCCAGGATGAGCTGTGGGTGGTCGACTCGCCGTTCGTGAGCGTGCTGCGGAATGCATGGCGGCGCGAGGCACGGCTGCTGGAGGAGCTCGGGATACGCTCGCTGCTCACCGGCCTCGGCGGCGACGAACCGCTCGACGATTCGACCGTGCTCGGAGACCTTGTCCGCAGCCGGCGCTTCGGCCTCTGGCTCCGAGAGCTGCGGTCGAGTGCCCGTACCCCCGCCGGTTCGTCCCGCCGTGCCCTACGGGCAGCGGTGAGATCACTGATCCCGGGCACGCTCCGGCGGACGCTTGGTGCCTGGAGGTCCCGACTGTCCCGGAAGGACCCCGCTTGGGCAGACGCCGACGTTGTGCGCCGGTTGGCGGCACATCGCTCCGCGGCGGAGGACTCGGGCGTCTCGACCGGCCCCTCGCCGAATTCGATCGCCGGCTATCTTGTCGGTCCCCACCATGTGTGGGGCGTCGAGGCGGCCGACAGCCGTCACGCTTCGCTGGGCGTCGAAGTGGCCCATCCATTACTCGATCGTGCGCTGGCCGAATTCGTACTCGGGCTACCGCTCGACGAGCGATTGACACACGGTCAGCAGAAGGCTCTCGCGCGCAGGGCATTCGCAGCCAAGTTGCCGACTGAGGTGCGCGACCTCGGCGAACGTGTGGGCTACAACCGGGCGGTCGCTCGGACGCTGTCCACGTGGTGGCAGGAGCTCCCCGAGACGCTCGGGCCACCCGAGCGGTGGCAGGTGTCGCGCTATCTCGACAGAGATGGCTTTCTGCCACGCTATGACGACGCCGTGAACCGGTCGACCGCCGACGTGACCCTGATGGAGGAGCTGTGGCGGATCGCCGTGGTCGAGCTTTGGATGCGTGGTCTTCGTAGGTACAATCAGGTCGAGGGGTAGGTCATGGCTGACCAACTCAGGACCGATGTCCTGCCGGCGGCGGAGGAAGCACCGCGAACGAAGGATGTGCGGGCGAAGTACGTCCCACAGAAGATCGAGGTCATCGGCAACCCCTGTCTGGTCGCCCGCAAGAGCAGCGGCCCACAGGAGGTCGGCCATCCGGTATGGCCGCGTAGGAATCCGTAGTGGTGACGGTGAAACGGGCGACGGTGGCCTGCCAATAACGAGCGATCGGCGCGGCACCGAGCACTGACGTTGATACGACTCCGACTCTTCACGGAGTGTCAGGCCGTCGTCGATGCCGTCACGACGGGCGTCAGGTCGGTCCACGAAGGGCTATGGCTGGGCCTGCTCGATCACCCCCACCTGCAGGCCGTCACCGACCAGCGGTACGAGATGTGGCGTACCTACGGTGCGGACGACCACAACCTGTCCGGCCTGATGCCGTGGGAAGAGTCGGCGCTGGATCGGTTCTTCGGCGGTTGCGGCTCGCTGCTGGTCGGCGCCGCCGGTGGTGGTCGAGAGGTCCTCGCCCTGGCCCGGCAAGGCTACCGGGTCACCGCCTTCGATTGTTCGGAGCACCTGCTGAATCGCTGCCGGCGGCTCCTCGCCGATGAGGGGCTCGCGGTGTCCGCGGCCGTGTCCCCGCCGGACCACGTGCCGGACGGTGTCGGGCAATCTGACGGGGCGATCATCGGCTGGGGCGGATACATGCACATCCCGGGGCGGCCCGCACGGGTGAACTTTATGCAACAGATCAGGAGTCATCTGCCGCCAGGGGGCCCCCTGCTGTTGTCCTTCTTCTCCCACCGGCAACCGTCCAGATCCGATCGGTTGGTGGCCGGCATCGCCGGCGTCATTCGTCGCCTCCGGCGGAGTCGTGACCCTGTCGAGGTCGGGGACCGGATCTCCAGAACGTTCGACCACCGGTTTTGTGAAGAGGTGATTGGTTCAGAGCTCGAGTCGGCGGGATTCGACATGATCCACTCCACCCACCAACCGTACGGCCACGCCGTGGGGAGATCGCGCCTCGATGGGTCGGCCGATGCCTGCCCGGACAGCCCCGCGAAAACTCGGACGCTCTAAGGCGCGCAGGGGGCTGCGCGCCTACCTCGGGACGCGGACTTCCCGAATGGTGTCGCGTTGAACCGGGTAGGACACCCAGCCTCCGCCTATTCGCTGGGCGACGGTGATGCGGTTCCGGGACACAGACTCGAGTACCACACTCAGGCCGCTGTCGTCGGTGAGAATCAGTTGGATCCGAGCGCCCAGGTACTGATCGAGTTCCCGGTACGGTATCGTCCGCCACATCGAGTTCGTGACCTGAGTGGGCGTGGCTTCCGGAGCTTTCGTTGGTTCGGGCGTGGGCGTCGCGGTCGGCTGTGGCAGGGCAACGGTCGCGGTCGGAGGCGCCGCGGTCCCGGCGGTGCCGAAACCCGACGCTGCCTCGTTGTCGTCACCGAGGCGCCGTTGTTCGGACGGGCGTGAGTACTCGAACGGCTCGGGTTCGGTCAGGGTCATGGCTTCGAAACCGAGGAAGGCGAACCAACCGAGCCCGCTCACGATGAGGCCGAAGAGGGAAATCAACAGGCCAGTCCGCGCCTTGGGCCAGTACCTGAGGGCGAAAACGATCAGCGGGATGATAAGCCACGAGAGGAAGAGGACGACCAGCCCCCATCCCTGGTTGATCCTGAAGGCCGCAACCACCACGAGAACGCCGCCCACCAACAGCGCGAGGCCCCCAACGGCTATCAAGACGTACGCGACCGTGAGCATCCGTTGTCCTTTTCACAGGAGTTTCGCGCACCTCGTGGGCACTACTTCGAGGCGGCCCTCCTACCTAACAAGTCTATCCGATACCTGCTATCCGGGGCACGCCGACGCGCGCCTCGGCATTCCAGGCAGGGTACCGCACAGGGATCGGGGGCGCCATGGTCTGCATCACCGATGGCTGGCTTGCTGGGAGATGTCCGGCGCCGGAGATGGCGGCACGGGTGACGGACGGCACAACCGACCGCGCCAGATCCTGGTATCTTGATCCGAGCGGCAGGAGCCGATTGTCGTCGTGTCAGCGCGGCTCCCGAGCGCAGGACGGTGATGATCGGAGGAGTCGGGCAGATGAGTGACAGGGGGCGCAAGGTTCTGATCGTCTCACAGGACGCCGAGGGAGAGACAGAGCTCTATCGGCGTCTCATGCCGTGCCTGGTCCGGTTCGAGTGCGAGGTGCAGAAGAGACCCCCGGGTGTGAGCGTTTTCGAGCTCGTAGAGCGCAACACCTTTGATCTCGTGGTGGTCGGGTATCCGATCGATCAGCCCGCCCTGCCTGCCCTGTTGAAGTCGATCCGATGGCGGGAGTCAGCGTGTCACAACACGCCGGTGCTGCTCTATTCGACGCGGGTCGCCCGGCGAAGGGCCGCGGAGCACGTCAACCGGGGCGTGAGCCGCATGGTGGACGACGATGCGACCGAGTGGGAGCTCGAGTCGGCGATTGGCGCACTTCTCGAGGTCGAGGCGAGAGTCTCCCTGACCCTGCCCGTGAAACTCGGACTGCCGCTTGGGGGAAAGACAGAGCGGGTTGTCGCCCAGCTCGACAACATCTCCACTTCCGGCATGTTGATCCGCGGTCGATGGGAGGTTGAGGTCGGTGCGCCGCTGACCTTCGAGGTCACGCTTCCTGGTCACACCGCGCCGATCAGTGGTACCGCAGAGGTGGTACGGAAGACGACTCGAGAGCGAGAGGGTCTGGCCGGGTTCGGCATCCAATTCGTGAAGTTCGAAGGCGACGGCGAGCAGAGGATTTCAGATTTCGTCACCCGCCGGATGGCCGATCCGAAGAACTCGGTCCGTGTCCTTGCATCTCAGCGCGCTGCGGTTCGGTAACGGCGGGGGGTGCGGGGAACCCGATTGGCGAGGGCTGACCTCAGGCTGGGGTCGGCAGGCCGTTGCAACCGCTTGACCCACGCCGTCTGAAGCCGCACACTCGTGCCCCATGGATGCGCTGGTTCTGATCGTCGACGACGAGCCGGGAATTCTCACTGCCCTCTCCCATATCCTCGGCGACGAGGGTTGCCGAACCGTCACCACGAGGAGTGGTGAAGAGGCTCTCGAGCTGTACCGAGAAGAGCGGCCGGACGTGGTGTTTTTGGATATCTGGATGCCGGATCGTGACGGCTTGGAGACCCTTCGCGCACTGCTCCGGTTCGATCCGGCGGCCGCCGTCGTCATGATGTCCGGGCACGGCACCTCGGCCACCGCTGTGAAGGCGGTCAAGATGGGCGCGTACGACTACCTCGAGAAACCGCTCTCCTACGACCAGGCGGTGGAGGCAGTGGAGGGCGCGCTGCGGCACCGTCAGGCGGTGACGGCCAACGAATCCGAGGACTTCGCAATCAGGGGTGACGAGCAGGTTACCGAGCCTCGCATCTTTGATGCGCTACCGGAGCTGCCTCTGCTGCAGCAGACGGACGAACCGCAGCGCACGATCCGGTCGAGTTCGGTGATGTACGGCATGGGCCTGCACTCCGGACGACGAACCGGCATGGTCCTCCAACCGTTGGATCCCGACACCGGCATCCACTTCTTGACCGTGCCAAGGGGTGTCCAAATCCCTGCACACATTGCCACGGTCGCCGAGACCGACTATGCCACGACGATCACCAGGAGTGGTGAGAGTATCCGCACCGTCGAGCACCTGCTTTCCGCGCTGCACGCGTATGGGATTTCGAACCTGTTGGTCAAGGTCCACGGCGAGATCCCGGTGCTCGACGGTTCCGCGCTCGAGTTCTGTGATCACATCGAACAGGTCGGTGTCCTGGAACAGGATGCCCCGCGCCGCGAAATCGTCATCGACCGGCGCTACGAGGTCGGCGACGGCAAGGACAAGATGCTGGCGATCGAACCCGCGGATCGTTTCTCCGTGTCCTACTTGCTGAAGTACCCTCCGCCTGTCGGCGAGCAGTACTGCGACTTCGTTCTGACCGACAGACAGGCCTACCGCGAGCAGATCGCCCCGGCCAGGACCTTCGGTTTCATGCGCGACATCAAGATGATGAACGAGCTCGGCCTGGGGTCCGGCGGGCGCCTGGACAACTTCATCCTGGTGGGGGAGGACGAGATCATCAACACGGAGCTCCGTTTCCCGGACGAGTTCGTGCGGCACAAGATACTCGACATCATCGGGGACCTCTTCCTGCTGGGCTATCCAATTCGCGGCAAGGTCACGGCGAGGTTCACCGGCCATCGCGACAACATCGCGTTGCAGAAGAAGATCCTCAGCGACGCCCAGCCGTGACCCAGGCGCTCGCCCGAGCAATTCGCTTCGCGAATTGCTGTGGAGTGGCAGCGCGTTTCGTGGGGCAAGCGCGATGGGATGTCTTGCGCCTGTTCAGCGCCTTGATAGCGGTGGTGATCCCATGGCGTGGGTCGATGGAGGCCAACCGATATCCACTGCAATTTGAGAAGCACATTGCACATGCGCCCTCGAGGCCGCTGCCCGAGGGGTAGGGAGGATGTAACCTCGGATGTCAAATGGTCGAGGCGAGTGGAAGGCTGATGACAGCACCTCGTGCGGGCGTACCGTCTTTGACAATGTCGGGAGCCCCGTGACCGGGATGGGGCGGCCGGTTGGGCCCCAACATTGTCTAACGGGGCACCCGCGGGAGGAACGTCGGGAGAAGGGCACGACGAAGAAGCGAGAGAGCCGCGAACCCAGCTCGCCTCAACACCCGGGCGCGCGGGGGGCCCTGCTCCTTGGTCCAGCGGGCGGGTGGCCGAGAGACCAGCGACGAGCAACCAGCGACGAATAGGTGGGTGGAGCTCGATGACGATGACGATGAGGATGAAGACGAAGACGAAGACGAAGAGTGTCCGGGTGGGTGGGACAGCATATGGGGTATAGCCTGTAGCCCATAGGGATCGGGCGGGTGGGGGATCTTGCATCTTGTCTCCGGGAGGGTGGATGGCCCTCACTCCCTCACCCCCTCAACCCCACATTCCCTCACCTTCGGGCGGCGAGCGGGGGATCTGGCATC
Organism: Candidatus Sulfomarinibacteraceae bacterium; assembly: GCA_041552055.1. Taxonomy (GTDB): domain Bacteria; phylum Acidobacteriota; class Thermoanaerobaculia; order Thermoanaerobaculales; family Sulfomarinibacteraceae; genus JBFELO01. Next base: position 18,611 of record JBFELO010000052.1, read on the forward strand.
CGTGCGGGGGGGTGGGCGGTGATCATCACTAATCGCGATGCGCCGCCCCTCAGATCCCTCTCGATTCGCAGCGAGGCCGAGAGCGCGTCCTCCAGATCCGCCCCGTCCGGACACTCGAGGCATGCGAGGCCGTCGGGTCGCAGAACTCCGGCATCGAACGCCCGCGCCACCGCTTCGAGCCCTTCGGACCACGACTCGAATGGCGGATCTGCCCACGCCAGGCCGAACCGTTCGTCGGCCCGAGCGAGCTCCGCGATCGCCCGCAACGCGGGTCGAATCAGGAGTCGTGCCGTGTTCGGATCGACTGCGAGAGTCAAGCGGTTGGACTCGATGAGGGAAGCGGCTCGTCGGTTGCGCTCAACAAACACGACGTTTTGAGCTCCCCGCGACAGCGCCTCGAATCCGACCGCTCCCGTGCCCGCGTACAGGTCGAGGAACCGCTCGCCCGCGACGCGATCGCCGAGCACGGCGAAGCCCCGTTCGCGCAGGGCGTCGGGAGTCGGACGCAGTGCGAGACCGCGCCCGGGACCGCGGAGGCGACGTGATCGCCACATCCCTCCGGTGATCCTCACGGATCGTCCTCGAGTACCCGCAGCACGACCTTGGCCCGGCTCTCGGGCGGCACGATCTCGTTGATCGCGACGTCCTCGTGCTCCAGCACAATCGAACCGTCCTCGCGGAGCTCGATGACGCGCGCGACACCCCCTGCGCGAAGCTCGACGCGGTCACCGCGCCGAGGCCGCCAGTCCAGCAGTTCCGTGACCGGAGGTTCGCCCCAGACCACCCGCCGCTCGAGATCGTCGAGCGCTGCCACGAGGCGCGCCGTCGCGAGGTCGAGCACGGCCACCGGCGAGTATTCAACGGTGAACGGCGCCGCTGGACCGATGTGGATGGTAATTTCGCCGGAGCCTCCCATGCTCTCGACCTTGGGCCGGCGCTCGGCCTTGGCGATTTCCTCGGCGTCCCGTTGCACGGCGGCCAGGTAGCCGATGAACTCGACCTCGGTGATGGTCATCTGACGAAATACCGTTCGCTCACCATCGCGCGTCGCGGACACCACGGCAACCCTGTTGTCGAACAGCGATGTCCGCACGGTGCGCACCCCGACCGTCAGCGATCGTTCGACGATCGGTGACGGCGCCTGGGCGGCCGCGATCATGGATGTGATCGACCACGACAGGGCGAGCGCCCAGCGGAGCGACGCCCCAAGCCCGCAGTTCTCGGCAGTTTTCGTGGCGGGGGCGCACCCACGCTTCACCGTAGCGACTCCGCCTGGCGTGCAACGCGAACCGCGTATTCGAAAGCGCGTTCGTCATCGATCTCGCCGTCCACGAGGGCGTCTCGGGTTCGTCTGAGAGCGAGGCCGACGTGTGGGCCGGGAGGGACCCCCGAGGAGACGATCTCGCCGCCGGTCACCGGCGGACGAACGCGCACCGCGGCCTCCACAGCGTCCGCCACGAGACGCCGAGCGTCAATCTCGAGGCCGGCCATCGCCAACAGGACCACCTCTGGGGGGTGGGACTCGACCACGGAGACTCTCGCCGATCGACTCAAGGCGGGGTCTGCGCAGGCGGTGACCTCGGCAACGCCGGAGGGCAGCGTGACCAGCCGCTGTCGCACCTCGCCTCCGAGGTGGAGCCGTTCAGCGAGCCTCTGTTCGGCGCCGTGGCCGGCCAGCGATACGAGGCCGCCGAGGAACAGCAGGCAGGGTCCAGGGACTTGGCCCAGGTGCTGCAGTCGATACCACGCGAGCTGCCCCTCGGTCTCGAGCAGGAAGCTCCGCGCGCCCTCGTTCCAGACGAGGTCGGGCGAGATGGCGGGGAGCAGGCCGAGCTCGGCGAGCAGAGCCAACGACGGCGTTGGATGGGGCTCGTCCAGCAGGTGTTCGAGCTCCCGCCGCAGGCGTTGGCCTGACAGGCGGTCGAAGACCCTCTCCTGGATGGCGGTATCGATCAGGTTGCGGGTGTCCGGCGAGATGGTGAAGCCGAGCCGCCGTGCGTACCGGACCGCCCGGATCGCGCGCGTCGGGTCATCGATGAAAGAGAGTGAGTGCAGGACGCGGATCTCTTTTCTTTGAAGGTCCTTGCGCCCACCGAAGAAATCGATCAGCTCGCCGTGACGGGAGCCGGACATGGCGATCGCGAGCGAGTTGATCGTGAAGTCTCGACGGTACAGGTCCTGGCGAATCAGAGAGGTCGCGACCTCGGGCAGGGCGGCCGGCGTGCGGTAGAACTCGGTCCGGGCAGAGGCTACGTCGACCTTGTGCCCGTCGGGCAGGGTCACCACCGCGGTCAGGAACGGAGCGTGGGGGTGGGAACGTCCGCCGACGGCATCGGCGAGGGCCTCCCCGAACGTGATGCCGCTCCCCTCCACCACCAGGTCAACGTCCTCGTTGGGTCGACCCAACAGCAGATCGCGCACCATCCCGCCCACCAGGTACACGGGCTCGGTAACCCGGTCGGCCACGATCTGCACGGTGGACAGCAGCTCCTGGACCCACTTCGGAGCCACCTCCCGCAGCAGCCGGTTCACCGGCTGACTGACGGGCCGTGCGCCGGCCATGCGATGGTCGAGCACCGCCCCGGCCTCATGCTGGCGCTCGAACATTCGTCGGAAGAGCTCCATCCTGGTCACGATCCCCACCGGTTTCGCGTCCTCCTCCACCACCACGAAGCGGTGCGATCGTTCCAGGAAGAGGTCGCGGAGATCTGCCAGAGGGGTGGAGACGGCGACCGTCGGCAGCTCGGGCTGCATCACCGTCTGCACCGGCCGCTCCGCCATGCCGTGGCTCAGCGCCCGGTCGAGGATCTGTCGGGTGACGAGCCCCACCAGGTCGTCGGTTGACGGGTCGCGCACCGGCAGTGCGTTGACCCGCAGCTGGTTGAGTTGATCCTTGGTTTCTTCCACCGAGGTCTGGAGATCGACCGTGAAGATCCTCCCGAGCGCGATGTCCCCGGCCGTGGTCGGCGGTGGCATCTCGTGCTCGAGTGCGCGTAAAAGTTGCTCGCGCAGTTCGACGGGCATCTTGCCGGCCACCCTCGCCGAAGCCGCGGTGGGGTGCCCACCGCCGCCGAACTTCTGGGCGACGCGGCCCACGTGAAGGTCATGGATGCGCGATCGCAGGATCAGGTTGACGTGGGGTGGCTGGACCATCATCACGACGCCGACGGGGATTTCAAATGTCTCCACCCAGCGGTGCACTACGTAGGCCGCCTCCTCGTGGTAATGGTCCACCTCCACCATCGACAGCGACACCGGCGTGTCGTTGACCACGATCTCCTCGGTCGCGGACACGATGCGGTTGAGCAGGTCGAGTTGCTCCGGCTGCAACGCCTTCATGACCCAGCGACGGACCCAGTCCAGCGATCCGCCGTGCTCGAGCAGCCACGCCACGACCCTCAGGTCGGTGGGCGTGGTCTCTCGGTACGACAGCCCGCCGGTGTCCTCATAGATCCCCATCAACAACAAGGAGGCCTCCTCGGAGGTGGGGTGGAGACCTTTGTCCTCCAGCAGTTGGGAGACGATGGTGCAGGTGGCGCCGACCGGCCGCGACACCAGCTCTGATGCACCCAGTAGCTCCTCCTCGGTGGTGTGATGGTCGATCAGGGTGACCGAGCACCGATCGCGTTGGATGAGGTCCCAGACCTCGCCCAGCCGATTCGGGCTTCGGGTGTCGACCACCACCGCGTGCTCGAGCCGTTCTCGGCGGGCCTGACGGAGCCGCATTTCGGGATACGGCATGTTGCTGTCCGCCAGGAAGCGACGCACGGCGACCTCTTGGGAGCCTGGAAAAAGCACGCGGTAGCCCGGATAGAGACGTACCGAGCACACCGCCGCCGCGAACGCGTCGAAGTCCGCCGACAGATGCGTGGTGATGATCCGCACGAGGCCATTGTATTTCAGAGCTGTTCACAGCGTGAATCGCTCTGAAGGGCTCATGGGCTTGGCCGCCCGGCACTCATGTCAAGTGCCGGGCTGGGCTTGAGACCCTGAGGGGTTCTCCCGGAGTAGTTCCGGTCATCCCCTCAACCCCCCACGCCCTCACGCCCCCAAGGCCCTACGCCGCCAGGCCCCCACGCCCTCTGCGGGTGGGCGGTCAAGCGACGAACGACCAGCGACGAGATCTGCGAGTGCTGTGTGCCGAGGGGCCGACGGGGCAGAGCGGGGAGTCAATAGGTGGCAGCGACCTCGGTGGCCGCAGGGGAGTGCCCGTATACGGAGACGGATGCGGGCACGGAGACGGGAACTTCTGTGTTCCCTCACCCGCTCGTCCCCTGGGTGGGCGGGGGCTCCAGCGACAAGAATCCAGCGACGAGTATCGGGTGGGTGAGGAAAATAAAAAGGCCCGGGCGTGTGCCCGGGCCGTGTATTGGTATGCGGTATGTGTTTAATACATTCCGCCCATGTCACCCATGCCGCCTCCTGGCGGCATGCCGGAGTCCTTCTTCTCCTCGGGGATCTCGCACACCAGCGCTTCGGTGGTGAGCAGCAGACCCGCGATGGAGGAGGCGTTGAGCAGCGCGTTCTTGGTCACCTTGGCCGGGTCGATGACGCCCGCCTTGACGAGGTCGGTGATCTCGCCCTGCTGGGCGTCGTAGCCGATGGCGCCCTTCTTGGATCGGATCTCGCGCACGATGACCGCGGCCTCGTCGATCCCGGTGTTCAGGATGATCTGGCGGGTCGGCTCCTCGAGCGCCCGGAGCAGGATCCTGCCGCCGGTCTGGAGGTCGCCTTCGAGCTTCGCGACCTGTTTCTCGACAGCGTCCAAGGCCCGCAGGAGCGCGACACCGCCGCCGGGAACGATTCCTTCCTCGACCGCGGCCTTGGTCGCGTGAAGGGCATCCTCGACGCGCGCCTTCTTCTCCTTCATCTCGGTCTCGGTGGCGGCGCCGACCTTGATCTGCGCCACACCTCCGACGAGCTTGGCCAGGCGCTCCTGCAGCTTCTCACGGTCGTAGTCCGAGGTGGTCTCCTCGATCTGCCGCTTGATCTGCTGTACGCGACCGAGCACGGCTTCGTGCTTCTTGGGGTCGTCGTCGTCCACCACGATCGTGGTGTCGTCCTTGTTGATGACGATCTTCTTGGCCGAGCCGAGGTCTTCCCAGGTCACGTTCTCGAGCTTGATTCCGAGGTCCTCGGAAATCATCTTGCCGCCGCTGAGGATGGAGATGTCTTCGAGCATAGCCTTGCGGCGATCGCCGAAGCCCGGGGCTTTGACCGAGCACACGTTGAGCGTGCCACGCAGCTTGTTCACCACCAGGGTGGCAAGCGCCTCGCCCTCGACGTCCTCGGCGATGATCAGGAGCGGACGGCCCTGCTGAGCGGTCTTCTCGAGGATCGGCAGCAGGTCCTTCATGTTGGAGATCTTCTTTTCGAAGATCAGGATCTTGGCGTCCTCGATCACGCATTCCATGCGCTCGGCGTCGGTGACGAAGTACGGCGACAGGTAGCCGCGGTCGAACTGCATGCCCTCCACCACCTCGAGAGTGGTCTCCAGGCCCTTGGCCTCCTCGACCGTGATCACGCCGTCCTTGCCGACCTTCTCCATCGCCTCTCTGATGATCTCGCCGATCTCGGTGTCGGCGTTGGCGGAAATCGTGCCGACATGGGCGATCGCGTCGCCCGCGACCGGCTCGGACATGTCGGAGATGAAGCCCACCGCCGCCTTGGTGGCGATGTCGATGCCCCGCTTCAGCTCCATCGGGTTGGCGCCGGCGGTGACGTTCTTGATCCCCTCGCGGTAGATGCACTGGGCGAGCACGGTTGCCGTGGTGGTGCCGTCACCGGCGACGTCCGAGGTCTTGGACGCCACCTCGCGCACCATCTGCGCACCCATGTTCTCCAGGTTGTCCGGCAGCTCGATCTCCTTCGCCACGGTCACGCCGTCTTTGGTGATGGTCGGCGAACCGAACTTCTTTTCCAGGATCACGTTGCGTCCCTTGGGACCGAGGGTCACCTTGACCGCGTTGGCGAGCTTGTTGACGCCGGCGAGGACCTTGCCCCTCGCGTCCTCGGAGTAAACGATCTGTTTCGCCATGATTGGCCTCCCTTACTTCTCGATGATCGCGAGGATCTCGTCCTCGCGGACGATCGTGAGCTCCTCGTCGTTGATCTTGATGTCCTGTCCCGTGTACTTGCCGATGAGCACACGGTCACCCTTCTTGACCGTCATTGGCAAGCGCTTGCCGTTGTCATCCAGCTTGCCGTCGCCGATGGCCTTGACCTCGGCCTCCTGCGGTTTTTCCTTGGCCGTGTCGGGAATGATGATCCCGCCACGCACCTCTTCCTGCGCATCGAGGCGTCTCAGGAGAACCCGATCGCCCAGAGGTTTCACCTGCATCTCTCTCTCTCCTTTCGAGTTGTCGCGAATTCTTAGCACTCTCGGAAGCGGAGTGCTAGTGACAATATAGCGAGGGAGCGACCGATTGTCAACCCTTCCGGCAGAATTTCTTATGGAAGTCGACTCAAATTTCTGGTGGGGGTCTGGGATGTTATATCTTAGTTGACGAGACTCATATCTAGTGTGGATCCCCAAGTCGCTCGCGCGCTCAGGTATGGTTGCCGCAGGAGGTGTCGCCATGCGGACATCGGTCTGGATTCTCGTCCTGGTTTTGGCTCTTGCCGGATCGCCCACGGTTGCAGGGACGCTCGACGACCTGCCCCGCATCGTTCCTGACGGCAACGCGGATCGGGAGAGTATTCCCGATGCCTACAAGTGGAATCTGGACGATTTGTACGCCACCCATCAGGCCTGGGATGTGGCTTTCGAGGCGGCTCAGGCCGAGCTCGGCCTGCTGTCCGAATTCCACGATCGTCTCGATGAGCCGGCGGCGCTGAAATCCTACCTCGAGGCCTACTACGAGCTGGAGATCGAGGTCAACCGCCTCAAACTGTACGCCGCCAACCAGGAGGTCACCGACAACACGAATCAGGAGTCGATCGCCCGCCACCGGCGTGCCCTCGGGCTGACCAACGCCTTCATGGAGGAGGGATCGTTCATGCGCCAGACGATCCTGGGGATGGACGAGGACCAGATGGAGGCCGTGCTCGCCGAGCAGCCGGAGCTCGCCCAGTTCGCGCCCGCATTCGACAGTCTCCGTCGCAGGGCCGATCGCGTGCTGGACCCGGAAGCCGAGCGGGTGCTGTCGCTGGCCGGCGACAATCTGTGGGCCGTGATCGACCTCAACGAGCTGCCGTCCCCCGTGGAGCAGGCTTTTCTGGCACTGCGGTCGGAACTTCCTCTACCCACCATCACCGACGAGGACGGCAACGAGGTCGGGTTGACCCTGGCGAACTACACCCTGTACCGGGCATCTTCCGATCGCCGCGTCCGCAGGGAGGCGGTCGAAGGCTTGTTCGGCACGCTGAAGGAATTTGAGAACACCAACGCCGCGACCCTGGGCGGTCAGGCCAACTTCAACGTCTTCCTGGCCCGGGCTCGGCATTATGACACCGCGCTCGAGGCGTATCTCGACAAGGACGAGCTGGACCCCGAGGTCTACTACACCCTGATCCGAACGGTTCGCGCCCACACGCCCGCGTTGCACAGGTACGTGGAGCTCCGTAAAAAGGTACTGGGCCTCGACGAGGTGCATCTGTACGACGTGTACGTGCCGCTGGTGGGGGCGGGGGGCGACCGTGCGATCCCCTACGCCGAGGCTGCGGAGATCATCGTCGACTCACTGGCGCCGCTCGGCAAGGAGTACCAGGAAACCGTGACGTGGCTCCTCGATCCGGAGACGGGGTGCGTCGACGTGTACCCGTCGAAGAACAAGCAGAGCGGAGCCTTCTCGAGCTCGGTCTACGGCGTCCACCCGTTCATCAAGATGAACTACCAGGACCGGTATGTCGACATGTCCACGCTCACCCATGAGTTTGGCCATGCCGTCCACAGCCACCTGTCCAACGCGAACCAGCCGTACCTGCAGTCGCGCTACTCGATGTTCCTCGCGGAGATCGCCTCCACCTGCAACCAGCTGCTGCTGTCGCAGTACATGATGGCCCATGCCATCTCCGACGCCGAGCGGGCCTGGCTGCTGGCCGAGCTCGCCGAGTCGATCCGAAGTACCATCTACCGACAGACCCAGTTCGCCGAGTTCGAGCTTCGCCTCCACGAGCTCGCCGAGGCGGGCGAGCCGATCACGGCGGAGCGGCTCAACTCAATTTACGAGGGTTTACTGCGCGACTACTACGGTCCCGGCTACACCATCGATCCCAACGACGTCGTGGAGTGGGCGTACATCCCTCACTTCTACTACAAGTACTACGTGTTCGTGTACGCCACCGGGATGTCCTCCGGGATCGCGCTCGCCGAAATGGTGGCCGACGGCGGGCCGGCGGCGGTCGAGGCGTACCTGGGGATGCTCAGCGGCGGCGCGTCGAAACCGCCCCTCGAACTGCTGAAGGGAGCGGGGCTCGACCTCACCAAGCCGGACGCGATCGCGGCGGCGCTCGAGCTGTTCGATCGCACCGTGAGTGAGCTCGAGGAGCTGTTGCTTCAGGAGTGAACGGCCCCATCGGTCGGGCGGATGGACACTGGCACGGATTGAATATCCACCACGTGGAGGTAGATCCGATCGTCGGGACGGTTGCAGGTGTCGAGCGCCTGTTCCGCCGACCGGCGGATACGTGACGGGTCTGGGCTCGCGAGTACCACTCGCAGGCGGTTGAACGAAAGCCGGTCGCGCTCGTCCACTCCGGCCGCTACGACAGAAGTGACGAGCTCTGCAAGTCCGCTTGGAGGGTCTTCGACGACGAGGACCAGGACCAGCAGCCGGCCGCCGACGTCGACCCGGACGAGGTCGGCGTCGAGATCGGGCACCCCGCACGGCCTGTCGACACGAATCGATCGGAGCACGTCGTCCGGGCAGCCGCAACCGAGATCGTCCCGGATGAATCGGAAGACGTCAGGGTCAGAGGACGGCATGGGGAGATTGTACCGCCGATGCCGACGAGGGCCACGAGTCCACCGACCGTCAGTGGGGGCTTGAGGGCGTGGCCGGTGCCTTCGGCACCTGGGCTTGAGGGTATGAGGGAATGTCACAGGACTCTTTCGTCGGTTCTCTCAAGCCCACACGCCCACACCCCCCAAGCCCCGCACGCGCGGGCGGTCGAGCGACCAGCGACGGGCGGGAGGGGGGTCAGCCCTCGAGATAGATCCTCTTCAGGCGAAGTGTGAGATAGCCGACGGCCATCAGAAGAAAACCGAGGACCATCAGCGCGAGCGGCCAACCCATGCTGTCGGAGAAGTACTCGCCGGTGATTTTGGCCAGGTAGGCGCCGAGGAAGAGGGACCCGAAGGTCAGCAGCGCCTTGCTCTTGAGGTGGACGCTGAGGTAGAGCACGGCAAAGACGAGGCCCGGAAACACAAGCTCCCAGATTACGTTCTGGCTCGGCTTCCAGCCGCCAAGAGCAATCGCCGCGCCGAGGAAGGCGAGTGAGCCGAAAGCGTAGAGTGGGCCCGAGAGCCCTTCGCGCTCGGTGCCCGAAAAGGCCCAGGCCAAGACCATAAAGGCGAGGCCGATCGCGAGGATCCGGTACTCGTAGAACTCGGCCCTGGCGAAGCGCGGGTCCGGGCCGGCGAGGAAGGCCGTGATCGCGAAGAATGCCCAGGTGGCATAGACAATCGAATAGATAAGCAGGCTGGACGCCCGGAACAGGCGGTAGACGGCGAGAAAGGCGGCGAGCAGGGCGATCGCCATCAGGCTCTGGAGGCCGAGCTTCTCGGGGTCGAGGCCGGCCTCGTCCAGGGCAACGGCAATCCCGAGGGGCAGGACCAGGGCGGCCACAAAGAAAAAGGCCGGGCCGGCGGCGCCGAGCCGGCCGTGCCAGCTCAACAGCACCCCGGCGGTAAAGGCAGCGAGGCCGGCGCCGAGGGTCACCACGACGTGCATGACCGGACCGAGGTCGTTCCAGACCTGGGCGATGAAAGCCACGATCCCGATGAAGACGACGCCGCCGCCGATGAAGTAGAGGACCCTGGAATAGCGCGTACTTCGCTCGGCGGCCTCGGCGGCGGGTGTCCCGGCGGCCTCGTGAACCGCGGCCGCGATCTCTGCCTCGGTGAGCTGTCCGGTGGTGACCAGCTCGCGGATCGCGTCGAGTACGGTCTGCTTGTCCATCACGAGCCCTCCACGATCCAACCCAACAAGATGAACATGCCGGCGTACCCCGGCTCGGAGTTGATCTCGAGATCGAGCTTCTGCGTCCAACCGTCCTTCTGGAGGTAGCGGGTGCGGTAGTCCGTCGACGACACGATCGGGAAGAAGAACTCGCTCTTGCGACCGTGCACGATCTCGAAGCCATCGGGTGATCTGGGAGTGGTGTCGAGGGTGAGAGCGGTGCCCCCCTCGAACGAGATGCGCTCGCTGGTGTTGGAGGCGACCCGGTGGACGAAGAGCTGGGGCGGCCAGTCACCACCGGGTGGCGTGTAGCTGGGCGGCTCCTCTTTGTGCCTCGACAACTTTCCGTCGATCACGATGTAGCGTTCGCCTCCGTACGGCGATCCGACCATGTACAGGAAGTCGTATCGCGGCGGATCGACGCTCGAGAACACCCGTGGAAGGTAGATGGCCGCCGCGACGAACGCGATCATCGCGACCGGGATCGTGAGCCCGATGACTAAAGCGAAGTCCTTGCTCTTCTCCGAAGCCACGATCGGATCTCCTCGCCGTTGTCGACGCGCGTAACTCATTTCATGATCACCGAGCGCGGGAGACGGCGCAAGAGCAGTCGGGATGGCGACGATGGCGAACGGCACGTGGGGACGAGAGGATGGCCGGCGTCTGGTGACGAGGGGATGAAGGCCCTCCATACCCTCACCCCCTCATCCCCTGGTCGGGTGGGGGCCCCGCTCACACGGTGCCTGACAGATCCCGCGTAGACTGAACGGGTGGGCGAATCTACGGCGGGATTCCGCGGGCGGGCGCGGTTCGAGGCCGACAGGTACGGATCGGACCGGTGGGTGTTCGTTCGGGAACTGCTGCAGAACGCGCGCGATGCCGGCGCGACCCCGG
>JBFELO010000053.1:0-29455 GCA_041552055.1 Candidatus Sulfomarinibacteraceae bacterium
CCAGGATGTCGACCTTGACCAGCTCCGTGGGGCGGTAGTCGAGCACCTCGTAGTCGAATGAGCCGTAGCCCTGGGTGATCGACTTCAACCGGTCGTAGAAGTCGAACAACACCTCGGCAAGCGGCATCTCCGAGGTCAGCTCCACCCTACCCACGGCCAGGTAGTGGAAGGTGGTGTTGGTGCCCCGTCGCTCGCGGCACAGCTCCATGATCGGACCTACGTACCGTTCGGGCATCATGACCGACGCCTTGATGAACGGCTCCTCGACCCGGTCGATAGATCCGGGATCCGGGAAATAGCTCGGATTGTCTACCCACAGCTGGCCACCGTCCGTCAGCCCCACCCTGTAGCGCACCGACGGTGCCGACAGTATGAGCGACAGATCGTACTCACGCAGCAGCCGTTCCTGCACCACCTCGAGGTGGAGCAGGCCGAGAAACCCGCACCGGAAGCCGAAACCGAGCGCGGCGGACGAATCCTTCTCGAATGTCAAGGCGGCGTCGTTGAGCTTGAGCTTCTCGAGCGCCTTCGACAGATCGCCGTACTCGTCGTTCGACATCGGGTAGATCGACGAGAAGACCACGGGCTTGGCTTCGCGGTAACCGGGGATCGGGCCGGCGGCCGGCCGAGACGCGTCCGTGATGGTGTCTCCGACGTTGATGTCCGATACGGCCTTGACCCCCGCGATCACGTATCCAACGGCCCCAGCCGCGAGTTCCTCGGCTCGGACCTTCTTCAGCTGCAGCAACCCGACCTCCTCGACCTCGTACTCGGCGTCAGTGTGCATGAGGAGGATCCGCTGCCCGGGCTTCAGCGTGCCGTTCATCACGCGGACCAGCAGCACCGCACCCCGGTAGGGGTCGTACTGCGCATCGAAGATGAGCGCCTCGAGGAGAGCCGAGGGGTCCCCCTGAGGTGGCGGCAGGCGTTCGACGATCGCCTCCAGCACGTCCTCGATTCCGGTGCCGTCCTTGGCGGAGCAGAGCACGGCATCTTCGGGATCGAGTCCGAGATCTTCCTCTATCTCGGTTTTGACCCGGTCGATATCGGCCGACGGCAGGTCGATCTTGTTGATCACGGGCACCATCTCGAGATCGTACTCGAGGGCGAGGTACATGTTGGCAACCGTCTGTGCCTCCACACCTTGAGATGCGTCGACCAACAGCAGTGCGCCCTCGCATGACATGAGTGACCGCCGGACCTCGTGTGAGAAGTCGACGTGGCCGGGTGTGTCGATCAGGTTGAGCCGGTAGGTTTGCCCATCCCTCGCGGTGTATTGGAGGGTCACCGTGTTCGACTTGATCGTGATTCCACGCTCGCGCTCGATGTCCATCGTGTCGAGTATCTGGTCGCGGAACTCGCGCGCCTCGACGCCGCCGCAGAATTGAATCAACCGATCGGCAAGGGTCGACTTGCCGTGGTCGATGTGAGCGATGATGCAGAAGCTGCGGACGTCGTCCATTGTGTCCCTTCGCCGCCCATGCGGCGGACCGTATTATCCGGGGTTTTGCTGTCATTTGAAAGAGCCCGCGAGGGTTGCCGGCGCCCAGCGCCTGAAACCCGGACAGGCGGGGCCCGAGTCCCGAGTCCCGAGTTCCTATCCCCCCACCCGAAATACCCGCCATTACCCAAATTACATCTTCATGACAACACGAACCACGCGCTTCCGATATGCTGGACACGACTGACGATGCGGATCTTGATCGTCGAGGACGAAAAACCGCTGCGCGAAGGCCTCATGGACCTTCTGAACGCCGCCGGGCACGAAACGGAGGCTGCCGCGGACGGTCCCGATGGACTGGACCTGGCGACGCGGGAGCCGTTCGACCTGGTGATCCTGGATCTGATGCTCCCGGGGATGGACGGCCTCGAGGTGTGTCGTCTCGTCCGTCGAGTACGGCCCGACCTCCCGATCCTGATGCTCACCGCGCGCGGTTCCGAGGACGACAAGGTCGCCGGGTTCTCCGCGGGCGCGGATGATTACGTGGCCAAGCCGTTCGGCGTGCGTGAACTGCTGGCGCGTGTCGAGGCGTTCGCCCGGCGCGCGAGGAGCATGCCGGCCACGGCAGAGGTAGTCGAAGCCGCCGGGTGCCGGTTCGACCTCGGTCGACACGAAGCCGCCCGAGATGGTCACACCGAGCAGTTGACACCGCGCGAGGTGGGGATACTCCGCTGGCTCCACCGCCATCGGTATCGAGCGGTGTCACGGTCGGAGCTGCTCGAGGAGGTGTGGGGCGTCAACGCGGACATGCAGACACGCACGGTCGACATGACGATCGCCAAACTCCGACATAAAATCGAACGCGACCCCGCAAACCCAGAGATCGTCGTCACCGTGACCGGAGTGGGATACGCGTGGGGCGAGCGCGATGCCGACTAGCCCGCCCTGGTTTCGTCGCACCGTCTTGGCCACCTTGCTGGTGGCGGTGGCCGTACTTTTGCCCACCGCCGCCTGGTTCGTGAGTGGATCTCGCGAGGCGAATCGCAGAGCGGCGGCGCTGCAGGACGAGGCACTCGATGGCGTCGCCGACCGCGTGCACACGCACGCCAATCGCCTCGCGACCCGACTCGAGACCCTTCTCGCCCGCGAGGAGGGCCGCCCCTTCTACCATTACCAGAGCCTGTACCACGATCCCAGGGGAGCGGCCCAGGGGCTCGCAGTGACGAGATCGCCGCTGGCCGTCGGCACCTCGGACCCACTCGTGTTGGCCCACTTTCAGATCGACGAGTCCGGCAACGTCAGCCTGCCCACCGTCAACGAGCGGTTCCCCGAGTTGAGCACGGACGAGGGGTTTTCCGATTTCTGTACGGTGCTCGCCGAACTCCAGAACGGACTCGTGGTGGACGAGATGGCCTCCCACCGGGGTACGACTCCCGAGGATGACGGCGCAACGGAGTTCGTCTTGGAGCGTGGTGCCTGGGAGCAGATTCACCTCGCCGAGAACGTGTACGCCGCCCTGACGAACGACCGCGCGACCTCGCCCGGACCACCGTCGGCGCGCGCGACCCAGGGGATCGACGATGTCACCGTCCGAGTCGGGCCGCTCACCTGGGCCACCATCGTGCTGGACAGCGGCCCGTCGCTCGCCGCCCTGCGCGAGGTCACGACCCCAGACGGTCTCCGTCTCCAGGGGTTCACCTTCGCCAATGAAGCCATCGCCGAGTGGCTCGGTGAAGACGCCACCTTCGTCCCGGTTGCCCCGCTCGATGAACACGCGGTGTCGACGCCCGTCGCCGCCACCGGGTGGTTCCTGATGTCGGATGCCGCCGCGGCGATGCGAGAGGCGGTGGAAACCGGCGATCTGCTCAGGCGACAGTTCCGCAACACCTTCGCGCTCGGTTCGGCCGCCGCCCTGTGCGCGGCTCTCGCGGTTGTGATGATCGTCGCCCAGACCGATCGCCTGGCCCGTCAGCGGGCCAGATTCGCAGCCGCGGCGGCGCACGAGCTCAAGACGCCGCTGGCAACTTTGAGACTCTACAGCGAGATGCTGGCCGAGGGCCTCGGCGATCCCGATCAGTCTCGGAATCACGCGAGCCGTATCGTGCCCGAGGTCCGTCGCCTGGGGAGGGTGGTCGGTAACATGCTCGACCTGTCTCGCCTCGAGCGGGGCTCCCCTCTCGCCCAACCGACGGCCGGCGATCTCGCCGAGGCCACGATCGAGTGTGTCGATCGACTCAGGCCCACCCTGGAACGGGCAGGGCTCGAAGTGGATCTGGCAATCGCGTCGGCGCTCCCGCAGGCGTGGTTCGATCGAGATGCGCTCTGCCAGATTGTCGACAACCTTCTCGACAACGCCGAGAAACACACACGGCCCGTCGAGGATCGCATCGCGAGGGTCAGGATCGACGATGGGGGCGAAGTACTCCGACTCACCGTATCCGACAATGGCCCGGGAATCCCTCGACGGGTCCAACGCGAGTTGTTTCGACCATTCACGCGTTACGCCGACGGAATCGCGGGGCTCGGTCTCGGGCTGGCCGTCGCGCGCTCACTCGCCCGCGCGCAGGACGGAGAGCTCGAGTTCGTCGACGCCTCGGAGGGTGCGACCTTCGTCCTCACACTGCCGGCGGCACCGCCGCACGGAGTGGACGCACACCTCTAGCCCGACACCTCGGGCCTTTTCCGTGCCCGTTCGCCTTCCCGTTCCCGTACCCGAGCGGAACCTCCCGGTAGATCACAGAAGCCTATGGGCTTCAGTCAGATAGAACGGGGAGCCAAAAGCCCTGACTGACCGTCGCACTCGAACAGCCGGGGTTTGCCCGCAGGACACTCTGGGAGACGTGCGGGGCAGGCTCAGTTGATGTAGCCGAGCGCCTTGAGTTGCTGCTCCTGGACCTTGCGCTCCTGCGGCGTCAGCTTCCAACTGCGGAATTCCTTCGGAAGACGTGGCCGATCCCGGGAGTCGATCCGTATGTTTTCCACGGCCACGATTTTCCAGACGCGGTTCGGCTTCACGTTCCCATCGACCTCCACGTCCACACACAGCTCGATCCGCCGGTACGGCGGCGGACCAAGACCGATCCACTTCTGTCGCCACAGCTCCTCCGATTCAGAAGAGACGAGGTCTTCGTGGAGCAGAATAGGCTCTCCACCGTGAGGGTGGTTCCCCGTAATCGGTCGCATGGTGAACCGGAACCGCGCCGAAAGCTGCGACCGACCCAGACGAGACTGGTCGAGACCGTACGACAGCCCGACGGTCGGTCCGGGGGGAATGATCAGCTCGCGGCACCGGATCTCGGGGAGGATGATCGACCGTTTCTTGCCGTTGACCATGCGCATCTCATACTCGCCGGAGACCGCGAAGTTGTGCAGCTCCTGATCGACGAACGAGTGCTTGAGTCGGCTCGGAATCCGCTCGGGCGTGGAACGCCCCAGATCCGCCATTTGCGGGCAGTGGTCATAGCTGTATCTCTCCGGCCTCATCGGCAGGAAAGGCGGGACCCACTGCCACACGATTCTGCCCGCGGGAGTGATCTCGAACGCCCGGCCACCATGGCTCGATCCGACAAGGACGTTTCCGTTGGGCAACACTTGCTGACTCCCGGCAACCGCGCTGAAGAAGTGCGGGTGTCGGAAGCGCCAGACCACTGATCCGGTCAAAGGGTCGACCGCCTGCAGAGCCGATCTCCGGTATGCGTACGCATTGCCCAGGCCGTTGTTGAAGAGCATGATGAGGCCCGCCCCGGGATGGCCCTCGGGGATCATCACCGCCTCGTGCTGGGCATCGAGACGCTCACTGTACTGCCACACCACGTCTCCGGTGCTCTTGTCGATGATGAAGACGGTGTTGAGGTTCCGAGCGCTCACCAGAATGTTCCCCGGACGGAATCTCTTGTCTCCCGAATCGAACCACCGGTTCGGCGGGAGTTCACGGATCGAGTTGATGTGGGTCGGATCGGTCGACTCGCGGTCCCAGTGAGGGAAGTGGCCGTCGAGGTAGTCTGACGACCGCCACTGCCACAGCACCTTGCCGCTTCGCGACACCTCCTCGAAATAGTCGGTCTCGCCATCGCGGTCCCGCGCCAACACCAACACGTTGCCGCTCTCGGTCCAGATCACGTCGTGGTGAGGGAAATCGTCGTCCTCACCGAGCCTGTGGTACCACAGCAATCGACCATCCCAGTCGTACTCCTTGACCAAGTCATCATGGCCGATGACCAGCAAGGTGCCCGAGGTACTGAGCCTCGCCCGCCCGACGACCCGCACCCGCGGCCAGACGTGCACCACCTCTCCCGACATGTCGATCAGCATCGGCACTCGACGTTGGTAGAGAACGAGCGTGAAGCCGTTGAAGGTCCGTTCGGGATCCCAGCGTTCTATCCAGTCGGTCGGCTCCACTTCAGGGATCTGCAGGTGGACATCGTCGATGGCGGCCGGATCATCGATGGCCGAAAGGTCGTCCTGACGCCCTCTCGAGCAGCTCTGCACGAACACGAGCACCGAGCCGAGCAGGACGGCGCCAATCGCCGCCATGATCCGTAGCCTCACCTGCACGTGTCACCAGCCTCCTGCTGCGGTATCCGAAAGCCCCCTGCGTCCGGCGGCGGGGCTCGACACCGAGCGCGGATTGTAGCAGCGCCGCCAGCCGGGCCAGGAGCGTTTTGGGGCGCAGGCCCCTGCCGCTGGTACTGATGCTGGTTCTTGCGGTTGGCCTTTGCTCTGCACGCTCCTAGTGCACGTAGCCCAGGGCGCGCAGCCGCGCCGAGTCCTCCTCGCTGATGTCCGCATCGATCGCGGGCGAGCGTTGGCTGGACTCGAGCTCGCGATCGATTGCCTCCCGCAACTCAGACAGGAGTTCCGGTCGCTTTTGCGAGAGGTCTCGAAGCTCGTTTGGATCTTTCGTCAGATCGTACAGCTCCACCCACTCGTGATCCCGGCGAGACCAGATGTACTTGAAACCACGCGAGATGATCGCCACCTTGTCGGAGAACGCTTCGGGGCGGTAGGTCTCCGCGATGACCGGCCGATCGGGCAGCACGCCACCCTCCAGAAGTGGCACCAGGCTCGTTCCGCGCACCTCTGCGTCCAGCGGGAAACCGAGCAACTCAGTAACGGTCGGCGCAAGGTCAACTAGGCTGACCGTGTCGTCGACCACTTCTCCAGCGGGGATTCGTCCGGGATACACCATCATCAGCGGCACTCGGATCAGGGTGTCGTACAGCTGGCTGATGTGACCCACGTGTTTGTGATCGCCGAGGCCTTCGCCATGATCGGACGTGAAGATCAGGAGAGTGCGATCGAGCCGTCCCGTCTCTTCAAGCCGGTTCATCAGCGCGCCGATCTCGTGGTCAACGAAGGAAACCTCCTGTGCGTACCGCTGACGGATTTCGGCCACCGTCAGGCGCTCTTTGCAGGAAAACTCAAGGGTGGTCTCCACGTCCATTTCGGATCGGTTGACGACTTCGGCGTCGGCGGGCAGCAGGGTGTCGAAGGCTGCATCGCCGAACCGTTTGCCGTGCTCCGACCACCCGGTGCTCAGTTGAATGTCCATCCTGTCGTCGGTCACCCTCACCACCGGAAAACGGAGACCCCGCGGCGGGACCTCCGAGACGGCCTCAAACCGGAGTACAGACCGACCGGGCGGAACGGTCAGCGGCAGCGACACACCCCGGCCGTCGGCGCTCACGATTCCGAGTTCCTCACGGCCGAGGGAGACTCTGACGCGCGGATACTCCAACCCCGGTGGCGCGTACGGCTCGTGGGGATCGGAGTAGTGAATCCAAAGAAAGCGCGGCCCTGTGGGGGCTTCTTCGAGCCAATCGAACACTTCGCTGTTGAGTTCCCGCGCGTCCTTCGTCCAATCCCAGCCGAACTCATCGTGATAGGCATCGAAGCCGCGGGCGAATCCGAACCGACGATTCAACACCCCCAGGCTCACGAACGCGGCCGTGTGACTGCCGTGCGAAGCCAACACCGCCGGCAAGAACTCGACGTGGCGACCGAGTATCTGAGCGTTGTTGTGAACGCCATGGTCAACCGGCAGCAGCGACGTGAACAGCGATGCGTGGCTCGGCCCTGTGATCGGAATGTGGCTGTACGCGTTACGGAACAACACCCCACCCTCGGCGAGGGCGTCTATGTTGGGTGTCGCGACCTCACCACCATACGCACCCACGAAGTCGGCTCGGAGGGTGTCCACCACGATCAGGACCACATCGTCCAGTTGCTCGAGGCGGGATTGGCGACCGTACAACCACGGTCGATTCCATACCACCCCGTAAAAACCCTCGTGGGCCGCCGCTTCGCCAATCGCCGTCAGCTTGACCTGCACGAGGCTCCCTGCCTCGACGTCGAGGGGTAGCTGCAGAGGTCCGGTCGCCGAGGCAGTTTCATCCACCAGAGCACTTTGTTCAAAGTGGTATCCAGGTTTTCGGATCCACACTTCTCCCGCGACCGACGCGGCGCCGTCGGCTCGCAACTCGATGCTCTCGAAATCGAGTATCGCCTGCTCCGGCGCGCGGAAGGTGTACACCACCGCAGTCCCGGTCGGCACCGCCAGAGACTCCCGGGTCGCCTGCGGTCGCGATTCGGATCGCTCGACAGGCCCCCCGTGGCCTACGGTCAAGACGTCGAATGCGGCTGCGAGCGTCCGTGAGTCTTCAGCCCCATGGTCGAGCGGTGACGCCGCGTACGCGAAACGGAAGTCAACCGTGTTGAGCCCGGCCACCAGCACGCCACCCGGGATCGGGAGCCGGTAGCTCCGGAGGCCTCGTTCGAGCGTCACGGTGGAAACGGACACCCCGTTCACCACAAGTTCCACCGATTGCGGTGCGGCGCCGGGGAAGACGTACGGGCGACAACGAAAATCGAGGAAGGTCGCGGCCGACGAGGCGACTTCGATTGCGATCGATGCTTCGGTCGCCACCGCCCACACAAACGTCGTCCCGGTCGAAGGCTCCGACTCCGGTGTTCCCCAGCCGGCAACGAGTTGATCCTGGCCCTCGGGGTCTCCGAAATCGAGCACAGCCTGGTCGCGGATGATGCGCGCCTCGTCAAACCGGTCTGCAAAGGAGTACAGCGGCGTCAGGCCGGACAGGCGTTGGGGCGTGTCTGGTTCCTGCGAGCAACCGACTGCCAACATGACCACACAGGCCAGGCCGCAGCCCACCAGGAGCTCGGCCAGCCTGACCGGTTTCACTAGGACGTTCTCAGCCATACCCAATCCCGGCGAAGTATAGCCGGAGTCGGCGCCTCCGACCCGCGCCGACCCTCCCGGGACGTCACCCGGCGGGTGCCGCGATGTAACCTTGTCGTTCGAGGTACAACAGCACCTCGCGCGTCGCCTCCTCGGGCGTCACCAGTGCCGTATCGATGACCAACTCGGCATCGGTCGGCTCCTCGTACGGGTCCGAAATCCCGGTGAACTCCTTGACGAGCCCTGCTCTCGCCTTGGCGTACATCCCTTTTCGATCGCGAGTCTCGCACACGTCGAGCGGCGTCGCGACGTGGACCAGGATGAACCCGCCCCAAGGTTCGATCGTCTCGCGAACGTGACGACGCACCGCATCGTACGGAGCGATGGGTGCACAGATGGCGACCCCACCCGCCCGGGTGATCTCCGACGCCACGAAGCCGATCCGGTAGATGTTCAAATCCCGGTGCTCGCGCGAAAAGCCGAGTTCCGAGGACAGGATTCTGCGCACGAGATCACCGTCCAGCAGCGTGACGCCGCGTCCACCGAGCTCCATCAACTTCACGCGCACCGCGTTCGCGATGGTCGACTTTCCGGCACCGGAAAGCCCGGTAAAGAACAAGGTGAAACCCTGGGCGTGCCGTGGCGGATGGCGTCGCCGCAACTCGCGCTCGACCGCCGGAAAGGTGAACCACTCGGGAAGCTCTCTCCCCGATGCCAGCCGTTCGCGGATCTCGACGCCCAAAACGGTCTCCAGGTCGGACGGCACCGCGCCGTCGTCGACGGGCACGAATCGACGTTCGCGTTCGGCATATGCCATCTCACGGTACGGAACCATGGCGATCTGCAGCTCGTCGATGTGGCGCTCGACCAGCGCCAAGGCCTCGTCGGGATCGTAGGTGGGGGCACCGTTGACCTCGAGCACGGATCCGCCACGGCCGTGGTCGACCATGAAGTGCGTGCAGCCGTGGTTTTTGTGCACGATCGCCTGCAGCACCGCCTCTCGAGCCCCGGCACCTCGGGTGGCGAGCGGTAGCAGCGACAGCCGCGCCATGTCCCTCGGGTAATGATCGAGCAGGGCCTGGTAGCAGCGGACCCTCGTGTAGTAATCGGGATCACCCGGTCTGCTGTGGCCGACCACGGGGTGGATCAGGAGGTTGGCCGCAAGGTCCTGGGCAGAATGCTCGGTCAACGCCTGTTGCGCGCGGTGCACGGTCTGATGGGTCTGGAACGCGAGCACACGGCGCCAGCCGAGGCGTGTGAAACGACGCCGCAGTTCGAGCGGTGTCAGACGCAGCTCTCGGTAGTCGTAGTGGACCGGGAGCTGCACTCCTTCAACAGGGCCCGCAATCGCCCAGCGCAAACCGTGTTGGAGATACGCGGCCACGTCCTCGCGTCCGCGATCTTCGGTGCCGAAGAGCGCGGCGACCTCCGCCTCTCGGTCCGGCTCCCATGCCTCATCGACCGTCACCGCCGCCACCATGACCCCTTCGGGATCGCGCAGCGCAACGACGTCTCCGGCCGACACGCGTTCGGCCAGATCGTCAGAAACGTCGAGTGTCACCGGCATCGGCCACAACGTCCCGTTCGCGAGTCGCATCTCGGCGCACACGGAGGCGTGGTCGACGGCACCCATGAAGCCCGTGAGGGGCGAATAACCGCCGTTGAGGATCAACTCGAGATCGCAGAGCTGAGCCGACGTCAGGCTGTGGGAAGGCCAATCCACCGACTCCTGCTTCAGCTCGGCGACCCTGGCTTCGCCGGGAACTCCGTCCACGAGCGTGCCGCCGTGTGGAGAAATGAGATGATTCACCGATTCCCCCCTGCGACCCGTACAGCTCACCGACTGTCGGATACGGGCCCCGAATGCGCAGGATTGTAGTCCATTCCGACGCGATGGCGTGGTTGCGGACTGGACGATGCGGTCGGAAATTCAGTAGTTGATACTCTGTCACATCAATCGAATGTTCGAAAACACGCGATTCTTTCGAATTTTCTTCGACTCACGACTCGTCTTGCCGATTCAACCGAATTCCGTTCGGGATCTTGCACACCCGCGCTCTCTCCACTATGAATCCACCTCTTGGAGAGCATCGCAGGGCCGCGCGTGCCTTGGAAGACACCAATCACGGGGAGGAAACCATGTCCACGGTGACAGCGTCCGGCGTCGAACGATACGTCCAACAGGCGAGAGAAATGCTCGCCGCGCGCAAGCGGTACCGTGACCAGGTGCGGAAGCTGAGGTTCGACACGATTGCGGTGCACGGCATGTACAGCGTGGAAGAGGCGTTCCGCGGAGGCCAGGGGGGAATCATCGAACCGATCTTCTCCTCCACGTCGCAGGCGTATCGCGACAGCGACGAGATGGAGGCCGCGCTGTCGTACCAGATTCCCACGTGGTGCTACTCGCGCATCCACAACCCGACGGTGTTCTACCTCGAGGAGACCCTCGCCCTGCTCGAGTCGTACGGCTGCGACTGCGATGCCACCGGCCTCTGTACGTCCTCGGGGATGGCCGCCATCAAGCAGGCCGTCGAACCACTGCTCGCCGGCACGCCGGGAGCTGCCGAACGGATCAACTTCGTATCCGCTGCACAGGTGTACGGCGGAACCTTTCAGCTCTTCAATCTACGCATGGCGGAACGAGGCGCCGAAGTACGCTGGGTGACCGAACCTTGGCATCTCGAGGCGTGGCAGATGCTGATCGACGATGACACCCGATTCCTCTATGTCGAGATGCCGTCCAACCCGCAGCAGGCGTGCTTCGACATCGCGACGGTCGCCGACCTTGCCCACAGCCACGGGGTGCCGTTGATCGTCGATGCCACGATCGCGACGCCGGCTCTGATGCGTCCGTTGCAGCACGGCGCGGATGTGGTGGTTCACTCGCTGTCGAAGACGGCCGGCGCTGGCGGCTGCAACATCGCCGGCGGAATCATCGCGCGTCACGATCTGGTGTCCAAGCACCTCGAAAACGACGCGAAGGCCGACTATGCGCTTTGGCTCAAGCTGTGGCCGTTCCGTGACTCCGGTCCATGCATGATGCCGGCCACGGCCCACTACCTGCTCGACGAGATACGGACGCTGAGGCTCAAGGTAGCCCACATGTCCCGCAACACCGCCGCGGTCGCGGAGTTCCTCGAGCAACACCCACGCGTGGAGAAAGTCGACTACCTCGGATTGGCGAGCCACACGCTGCACGCGATAGCGAGCCGGTACATGCAAGTCGTCGACGATGGCACGCCCGCATTCGGCCACCTGATGTCGTTCAACATTCGCGGAAACGCAGACGACACGAGGAGGTTTTTCGACGGCCTGCAGCGGACCTTCCGCGCCACCGATCTCGGGCGCATCAAGACCGTGGCGACGATTCCCGCGATCTCGACTCACCTGCAACAGGGTGAAGAGGGCCGCAAGCTGGCGGGCATCCTGCCGACCATGGTCCGGCTGTGCGTCGGTGCGGAGCACCCAGACGACACCATTGCGGACCTCGACCAGGCGCTGGCGAGAATCTAGAACCGACAGACGGGAGGTCCACGATGCGGCTGCTCATGATCGGATTCGGTACGGTCGGACAGGGGCTCTCCGAACTCCTGATCGAAAAACAAACCGACTTGAGGTCCGAGTACGGTTTCGACTGGACCGTAACGGGCATCGCCGATCTTCTCAAAGGCAGCGCCTACGATCCGGGAGGGCTCGATCTCGCAGAGGCGGTGACGAGAGCCCAGCGCGGCGAATCCCTGTCGGACTGGGGAGACTCAGGGACCGACTGGGACGCCCACACGATGATCGCCAACGCCGAAGCGGATGCCGTGGTCGAGGTGACGTACACCGACATCGAAACCGGCCAACCAGCAACAGATCACATCCGCGCCGCGCTCGATCGTGGCCTCCACGTGACGACAACCAACAAGGGTCCGGTCACGCTGTACGCCCGCGAACTCTCCGACCTGGCCCGACAACGTCAGTGCCGCTTCCTGTTCGAGGGCACCGTGATGGCGGGCACCCCCCTGCTCAACCTGATCCGGGAAACCCTGACCGGTTCCACGATCTCCGAGATGCGCGGCATCCTCAACGGAACAACCAATTTCATCCTGACCCAGATGGAGGGCGGGATGGACTACGCGACCGCCCTGGCGAAGGCACAGGAACTCGGCTACGCGGAGGCGGTTCCGGATGCCGACGTGCTCGGGTATGACGCGCTCGCCAAGGTCACGATCCTGGCGAACGTGGTGTTCGACGGCGACCTGCAGCCGGCCGACAGCCCCTGTCAGGGGATCACCGAGATCACGCCCGACGACATCGAGAGGGCGACACGAGACGGCAAGAGACACAAGCTCATCGGGCACGTCGAGCGGGACGGCGACGCTGTGCGCGCCTCGGTCTCGCCACAGTTGGTGGACCTGAGCCATCCGCTCGCGGGAGTCGGTGGTGCCACGAACGCCATGACCATAAGGACCGACGCCATCGGCGACGTCACCATCGTCGGCCCTGGCGCCGGCCGACGCGAGACCGGATTCTCGCTGCTCAACGACTTGTTGACGATCTGGAGGCAGTGATGAAGATGCTCCTGGCCGGCAGTTGGGAGGACCGCAGCAACACCATCGACGTGTGCGATCCGTACGACAACTCGATCATCGACACGGTCCCGTCGGCCACGGTCGACGACGTCGAGATCGCCCTGTCTGCTGCGGCTGCGGCGGCCGACACGGCCCGGAAACTCACGACGTACGAACGCGCACAGATCCTGTTCAGGGCGGCGGCGATAGTCGACGCCAATCTCGAAGACTTCGCGCGCACCATCGCGCGCGAGGGTTCGAAAACGATCCGCGAGGCCCGCAAGGAGGCGTCACGCTGCGTCAACACGCTCGCCGTGTCCGGCGAGGAGGCCAAGCGCTTGACCGGCGAGACGATTGCGTTCGACTCGTTCCCGGGCGGCGAACAGCGACGGGGGCATTACGAGCGCGTGCCGATCGGAGTCGTGCTTGCCATAACCCCTTTCAACGACCCGCTCAACCTGGTTGCCCACAAGCTCGGTCCTGCGATCGCCGGCGGCAACGCAGTAATCCTCAAGCCGGCGACTGTGACGCCGTTGTCGGCGCTCAAGCTCACCGAAGCGCTTCTCGAAGCCGGGTTGCCGGGAGACGTGCTCCAGACAGTCACCGGCCACGGTTCCGTCCTCGGAGATGTTCTGGTCGCCGATCCGCGGGTACGGATGGTCTCGTTCACGGGCGGCGTCGAGGCGGGCGAACGAATCATGGGAAAGGTTGGGCTGAAGAAGGTCGGGATGGAGCTCGGGTCCAACTCACCCGTGATCGTGTGGCACGATGCGGACCTCGACTGGGCGGTCGAGACGTGCGTCTCGGGTGCGTTTTGGGCCGCCGGGCAGAACTGCATCGGGGTGCAGCGGATCTACATCCACCGCGACGTCTTCGAGGTCTTTCGGGATCGGTTCGTGGAGCACACCACCGCATACAGGATTGGCGACAAACTCGACGAGACCACTGACATGGGGCCGATGATCACCGAGTCCGAGGCTGAGCGTGTGGAGCGGTGGATTCAGGACGCGCGAGCCAAGGGGGCAGAGGTGCTCTCCGGAGGCGGGCGTGACGGCGCCCTCGTCCAGCCTACCGTGCTGGAGAACGTGCCGGAAGACGCGACCCTCCACTCAGAGGAGGTGTTCGGCCCGACCGTCAACCTGTACCAGGTCGACGACCTCGACGAGGCACTCGAGAAGGCCAACAGCATCGACTTCGGATTGCACGCAGCGGGCTTCAGCCAGGATCTCGAGACCGCCTACCGAATGGCGGAAGGCCTCGACGCGGGAGGCGTCATGATCAACGACTCCACCGATTACCGACTCGACTCGATGCCGTTCGGCGGCATCAAGAACTCCGGTCTGGGTCGGGAAGGCATCCGGTTCTCGTTGCAGGAGATGACCGAACCCAAGGTCGTGTGCTGGTACCTGCCGGGGATCTGACTTGCAGCAAACCCCTCGATTGGGTCTGTCTCCGTATCCGGGTGCCTCGACCACATAGATTCGGCACGTCGCCTGCAAACGGGACGTACATCGGTCAATATCAATCTGCGCCGAATAACGTACAATCCCCCCATGCGACCCCACGATGCTCTCGACCGGTTCGACGTCGCGATCCTCGCCGCGCTGCGCAGCAACGCACGGATCTCCAACAAGCGTCTCGCGGAAACCGTCGGCCTCGCCCCCTCGACCTGCCTCGAACGGGTGCGGCGACTGGTCGAACTCGACGTCCTCGAGGGATTCCACGCCGACGTCGACATGTCCGCGCTCGGCTTGGGTATGCAGGCGATGATCGCAGTCCGGATGAGCGAGCACTCGCGCGAGCTGGTGGACTCTTTCAGAAGCTACGTTCTCACGCTGCCGGAGGTGCTCCGGCTGTACCATGTGGCCGGGGCTGACGATTTTCTGGTTCACGTCGCGGTGCGCGACGCACAGCACCTCCGCGACCTCGCGCTGGACGCCTTCACGACCCGCCGCGAGGTCGACCGGATCGAAACCAGACTGATCTTCGATCACATGGCGACCTGGCGGCTCCCCGGAGAGGTCGAGCTGGACTGAGCCCCTCGTGTGCACGGCGTACGACTCGAGAGTCCCGTCACCGTATCCGAATCCGTATCCGAATCTCTTCACGGTTCGAAGCGCGACCCGGGCACGGGCACGGGATTGGAGGAAGTCCCAGTCGCCGGGACAGGAATGACGCCGCTCAGCGAGCCGCGGTGTCGGGATTGTACCGGTTGCGGTAGAGTTTCGGATCGACCGCTTCGACCATTCTGCGCTCGTCAAGCGCTCCACCCAGAAACTCGTTGATCCGTGAGGCCTGCTCCTCGGGGTCTGCGAGAACGTCGGTGTAGCTCAGGTACAGCGTCTCGAAGTAGTCCCTGAACCGGAGTTGGAATTCCACCTTGTCGAGGTGGTTCTCGTACATCGCCAACATGTTGTGATCGTCGGTATCGTTCGACTCACCTCGCCGAGCCAGCATCTTTGCCTGCGACGCCAGCACCTCGTGCAGATTTCGCCGCATGAACACGACCTTGTAGAGGTTGTCCGGAGGGAGGTACTGAAGCAACGAAGAGACTACCTTGATGACGTGCCCACGCGCGTTCCGCAACCAGCTCTTGTCGACCATCTCCGAGAGGTCCTTGACCCGCTCATCCTCGAAGTAGCCCTTGGGGTTGTCTTCGTCCGCCTCCCTCACATCGTCATTGACGAGCGTCATACCCCCGGCCTGCAGCATCTTCATGGCCATGGAGGTCCCTGATCTCGGAAGGCCGGACACGATGACCACGGGTCGTCCGTATCTCAAACGTCGGATCAGATTCCTCACCACCGCCAACTCCTCTGGCTGTCCGTTCTCAGATGGAAATCTCCGAGCCTTCGTACCCGTTGCCATCTGATGTGCGGAGAAACCGGCCACCGAGCGGTTGCCCCGCCCGGCAGCGGCCCATATACTACACCGCCGCCGGCCCGACGTCGCGCAACAACGCCGCAGTTCACCGCGACTCACCCGTGGCGGGGATCAGCCGGTCGGGACCGGGCGACGCTGCTGGAGAACCGGACTGGAGAATCTTCGATTGAAATCGCACCACTCATCCGTTACACCGCTCTGGATACTTCTCACCCTGGTGGGCACCCCGGCGGTCGCGGACGCCTACATCGGGCCCGGCGCCGGTTTCGCGGTGCTGGGTTCGTTTGCGGTCCTGCTGGTCACCATGGTGCTTGCGGGATTCTCGCTGC
This sequence comes from Candidatus Sulfomarinibacteraceae bacterium, assembly GCA_041552055.1. Taxonomy (GTDB): domain Bacteria; phylum Acidobacteriota; class Thermoanaerobaculia; order Thermoanaerobaculales; family Sulfomarinibacteraceae; genus JBFELO01. The sequence continues at coordinate 16,405 of JBFELO010000053.1, forward strand.
TGTTGTGGCCATTTCGGACGCTGTGGCGCGCGATCCGGCACCGCAGCAAGACCAAGCCTCTCGTCAAGCGCCTCATCTTCATCGGGTTCGATGGCCAGGACGCTCGAATCACCGAGCGCATGATGAAGGACGGGCAGCTGCCGAACTTCACCAGGCTTGCGGAGATGGGTTGTTACCACAGGCTGCGCACCACCTTCCCGTCGATCACGCCGGTGGCATGGTCGTCGTTTTCCACCGGCACCAACCCGGGTCGGCACAACATCTTCGATTTCCTCGACCGCGATCCGCGTACCTATCTGCCGCGGCTCAGCTCGACCCACATCGGCACCGTCGACCGCACGCTGAAGATCGGCAAGTACCGGATCCCCCTCAAGAAACCCGATATCCGACTGCTCCGCAAGTCGAAACCGTGGTGGACGATCCTGGGCGAGCACAACATCTGGAGCACCGTGATCCGGGTCCCGATCACCTTCCCCCCCGACACGTTCTACGGGGCACAGCTGGGCGCGATGTGTATCCCCGACCTGCTTGGAACCCAGGGCACGTTCCTGCTCTTCACGACGCGCGAGGGGGGCGGCGCTTTCAAGGAGGGCGGGCTACGCTTCGGGTTGTCCAGAGCAGCAGCCGAAAACCGGTTCGAGGGGACGATCGAGGGACCGGAGAACTCGTTCGTCGAGGGTAACCCCGCCATGGAGCTGCCGCTCGCAATCGAGATCGACCGCGATGCAGGCAACGCCCTCGTTTCGATCGACGGCACCCAGACCGAGCTCGAGCCCGGCAAACTGAGCGATTGGGTTCCGCTGAGATTTCCGGCGATCGCCGGGATGAAGGTCAACGGCATCTGTCGCATGATGGTGACCGAGATGGACGAGCACGTGTCGCTGTACGTCTCGCCCATCAACATCGAACCCGAAAAGCCGGCGATGCCCATCTCTCACCCCTCGTACTACTCGTCTTACCTGAGCAAGAAGCTCGGCCACTACGCGACACTCGGCCTGGCCGAGGACACCTGGGCACTCAACGAAAAAGTCACCGACGATCACATCTTCTGGACCCAGACCATCGACATTGACGACGAGCGTGAACAGATGTTCCACGCCGCACTCGACCGCTTGCGCAGCGGCGCCCTGATCACGGTGTTCGACGCCGCGGACCGCGTCAACCACATGTACTGGAGGTACACTGAGGAAGACCACCCGGCGGCCAAAGGAGCCCAACAGCCGGAATACGGTGATGCAATCGAGAAACTGTACCGACGCAACGACGCGATCGTCGGACGTGCACTGCAGCGGCTGAGGGACGACGACGTTCTGGTGGTGCTTTCGGACCATGGCTGTACGTCTTTCCGACGGGGTATCAACCTCAACGCGTGGCTACTCGAACATGGCTACCTCGCCGTCAAAGAGGACGGAGAGTCCAAGGACGAGTGGCTCCAGGCGGTCGACTGGAGCAAGACCCGTGCGTACGCCGTCGGGCTGGTGGGCATCTTCATCAATCTCCAGGGCCGAGAAGAGCAAGGGATCGTGCAGCCCGGCTCCGAGTACGAATCACTCAAAAGAGAGTTGGTCGACAAGCTCGGCGGTCTGATCGATCCCGACTCGGGCGACGTGGCCATCAACGAGGCGTTCGACACGGATCTCATGTACAACGGACCCTACAAGGGGAATGCCCCTGATCTTCTGATCGGGTACAACCACGGCTATCGCATCTCCTGGGACGGAGCGAGCGGCGTGGTCAACACCCCGGCGTTCGAGGATAACGAGAAGGCGTGGAGCGGCGACCACATCGTCGATCCCCGGATCGTGCCCGGGATCATCCTGGCGAACCATCCGCTGAACAACCCGGACCCCCACATTACCGACCTCGCACCGACGGCGCTGCTGCTGTTCGGGGTTTCGCCACCACCGTACATGGAGGGCGCCCCGGTTTTCGATGAAGCGCTCTTCAGAGGCGAGAGCTGAGTTTCGCTCGCCGTGAGTGTCGGCTTGCCAAATCGTCGGGCCACCGTGCAGAATACTCGTCATCGCGACGGCACGGCGGAGCCGGGCCCACGAAAGAAAGGTCGTTCGTCATGTTTGGAACCACGAAGATCAAGCTCGACTCGTCGATCGTAGAACGGATCCGCAAGTACGCCGAGATCGCCGGGTACTCGTCGCCCGAGGAATTCATCACTCACGCCCTCGAGAAGGAACTGGCCAAGCTCGAGGACGCCCAGGACGAGGAAGAGATCAAGAAGAGGCTCAAGGGTCTCGGCTACATGTCCTGACCGTCGACAACATGTCCATTCTCAACTCGCTGCTCAGGCCGCTGATCGACACCATCCAGGCCCCTCTGGCTGGTAGTTCGCCCTTGCTCGGCATCACCCTGTGGTCGATCCCAACCGCGTGGTTCGCGTTGCTCGTGTTCAAGTGGGCGTCCAACCAGGATCGGATTGCCGAGGTCAAGCGTCGCATTCAGGCGTGTCTGTTCGAGATCCGTCTGTTCAACGACGACCTCCGCGCGATCGTCCGCGCCCAGGGCGAAATCCTGCGCCACGTGGTCCACTACCAGGCGCTGGCCCTCAAGCCGATGATCTGGATCCTGCCGCCCCTGGTCGTGTTGATGGTGCACCTGCACGCGTTTTACGGATTCCACGCCTTGCAGCCGGGTGACGAGGCCCTGGTCAGCGTCGAGATCCAGGACGGGTGGCAGGCGCCGGAAGAATCTGCCGGCTCGCCGGTGAGCCTGAACGCACCGCCGGGAGTCCGCCTCGCCACCCCTGCGGTGTGGGCACCGGCCCTCAACGAGGTCAGCTGGCGCGTCGTCGCGGAGGCACCGGGCGACTACGAGCTCCAATTCGCTGCGGGTGACCAACACATCTCGAAGAGTCTCACGGTCACGGACCGCGTGGTGCGGCTCTCGCCGACTCGTCCCGACCGATCGTTCCTGGGTCAGCTGGAGTGGCCATCGGAGCCACCCATCCCGCGGTCGATACCGATCCGAGCAATCCACGTATCCTACCCCGAGGGGGACGTCAACGTCTTCGGCTGGGTCCTCGACTCGCAGTACGCCTGGATGATCGTCTTCTTCGTCCTGACGATGGTCATTGCCGTGGCACTCAAGGGACGCATGGGCGTGGAGCTGTAGTCAACGACTTCTTTACTCGTTGGACTCGAGGGGATCCCCGCGTCCGTGTCCGTGCCCGGTTCGCCCTTCGAAACCACTTGAGTGATCGGATATGGAAACGGACACGGATACGGGCGCGGGTTCCTGCCCCGACCCAAGTGCACGGGAGCGATGCGAGCTACCCCGGCTTGTCCGGGAACAGCCTCGGGAGTCCAGCATCCACGGCATACGCCGTGATCGCCACGACCGCTCGCATCGTCAGCCACCGCGACGGCTGGCCCGGGCGCGGGCGCTCGGCGTCGGCTATCGGCAAAGTTCGCGGTATCGGGTGTTGCCGCCGCCACCTTCCACCGTCGATTTGGTTCCCCTGGAGCCACCGGAGCGGACCCCTCATGCGCTCATCGTAGGGCACGCCGGCACGGGCAAGGACCCACATGACCTCGGCGAGATCGGTGCGCAGTAGGTTCGGGAATCCGAGCCGCCGCCACCCACCGACACCACCTCGCCCGAGATGATCTCCGAGCACCGCAGTCACGCGATCAGCCAAAGCTGCTCGGCGCAGCACGGAACACGAGGTCAGCGTCGCCAACACCCCCACCGACGTAAGCGCGCACCCGGCGGTCGGATCGATTTCCCACGTCGATGTGTTCTGCTCGAGCCAGGCAAGCGCCTCGAGAAAGCCCGGATGTCGGCACCAGTCGAGCTCGCCGAGTGCCTGCAGCGCGCGAGCCGTCAGTGGAAGGCTCGGTCCGGTGTCCTCGTTTTCCGCGATCCCTCCGTGGGGTCGTGAAGATTCAAATAGGCGCTCGACAGCGGCGTGCAGGCGGGGATCGGACGGGTCCGCACCCCACTGCGCCGCGGCTACGAGGCGCCACCCGGGTCCGGCGTAACGCGCCCACGTGGGTACCGAAGTTGCCCACGAACCGTCCGGGCGCAGCCCTTCGATCAGCGAGGCGACCGGCTCTGCGGCGCTCGCCGCGCTCTGCGCGCGACGGACTGCGGGACTGTCGGACGATCGGCCCACGAGCTCGACCGCGGCTCGCCACTGCACGTTGGGCCTGTCACCTCGAAGCAGCCACGACAACGGGTCGCCGCATAGCGCCTCCCACCCGTGGGTACAGGCAACCGTCGTCAAAGACGTCCCAGACGACGTTGTTGCATGCCGTGCCGCAGGACACGGAGCGCACTCTCGATCCGGCTGAGTCGGCGATTCCGGCGCTGGAGCGACTCCTGATCGCCGAGATCCACCGCCTCGCCTCGTGTCTCTCGCAGCCTCTTATCCAGTTCGAACTCCAGTTGCTGCATCTGTCCGATGTCGAGACGCTTGATGATTGTGGACGACAGCAGCGAAAAACCGTCGCACACCTGCTTCGCCATGGCGGGTGCCGACCCACCGAGATACGTACCCATCACCACCCCCCATCTCAATCCTACCTCGATCGGGACGGGACGCAGTGCGCGCGGTCGCTGCCGAGCCCGCTAATCTCGACGCGAGGGGAGATCTATGGTTCGGAGGGCGTTCTCACGGAACTGCACAACCCGGTCGGCCCGCGACGCCAACTCCCTGTCCGGCGTGATCCACACGGCCGTCCGTCCAACGGACGCGCGGACTACCGCGGACCGCCACCGCTGACCGACCACGGCATTGACCCACGGCATGGGATCGACGACAACAACGATCCTGTAGTGGGACGGGATCACCCTCGCGGCCAGCAGCAGCAATCGGTGAACCGGTTCCAGAGGAGCGCCGTCGGCGGTGATCACCGCTTCTCCCAATGCGGCCGCCACGTCGTCGAGCCCACACGCCTCGCTCACCGCCATCAGCGTCGCACGCTCCGGCGCCTCATCCGACAACGCGCCAACGTTATGCTCGATGCTCCCAGCAATGAACGGCTCGCCCGGGGCCACCACCGCCACCAGTGATTCGCCAGGATCGAGCGGCACTCCGTCGATCGCCACCTCGCCTCGGGTCGGCGGGACTCGCCCGGACAGTAACCCGGCCAAGATCTCCCCGTCGACCGCGGCGTCGCAGAGAACTGCGAGTGACTCACCCGCACGGAGTTCGAGATCGATCGGCACGGTGCGCGGGATGCCATCGGGTGATGACGCGACCACGCCTCGCAGGCTGAGGGTGCCCCGCACCTCCCGCATCGGCGGCGTCGGTTCCAATCGCGGCACCGCGGGGATGGAGGCAGTCATCACACCGAGCTTCCTCACCGCCGTCAGTAGGATCCCAGGCGCCAACCAGCCGCCCCGATCGACTCCCATCAGGCCCTGCCCAAACATGAGTGCGGCGGCCCATCCGACCAACGCCGCGGCGTCGGCGACATCCGGCCGACCCCACCGCGGCCGCGGGATGAACACCGCGATCAGCCACACCGCCAGCGCGAGCCCCGACCACCCGCCGGCGACCGCCCATCCGCCATGCACGACGACGAAGACGAGGGCTGACAGCGCCGCCACTGCGGTCGTCCACGGCTGCCCACGGCGCACCCTGGAAGCCGTGGGATAGGTCAGCACCACCATCGCGACCAGCAGTGGAGCCCACTGGGGCCACCGCGCGGCCACCCACGGCAACGAAGCGGTGACGAGCGCGTGGTACCATCCGACGGCTGAAGGCCAGAATCGATTCACGGGCCGATGGTAGCGCGGAGTGCCGCTCCAACCAAGCGGCTTGAGGCGCTGGCGTGAACCGCAACCGCGCGCCGCTGCGAGAGGCAGCGACCAGTCGACACGGGAGGTGCACCAATGGAGCGATTCGAGGACCTCGACCTCTTCCACATCGACGACGAGTTGACCGACGAGGAGCGCATGGTCCGTGACACGGTCCGGAGCTGGATTGAAAAACGCGTCATGCCCTACATCGAGACCTGGGCGTGGGAATCGGTGTTCCCGCTGGAGCTGGTCAAGGAAATGGCCGATCTCGACCTCCTCGGTGCGCCCTACTCCGAGTATGGTCTGCCGGGGTTGGGGGCCGTTGCGTACGGACTGATCAACCAGGAACTGGAGCGCGGGGACGCGGCCCTCAGATCCTTCGTCTCGGTTCAGACCGGCCTCGTGATGTACCCGATTCTGCAGTGGGGCAGCCCGCAACAGCGAGACCGCTGGATCCCCGCCCTGGCGACGGGCGAGGCGATCGGCTGCTTCGGTCTTACGGAGCCGGATTTCGGATCCAATCCGGTGGGGATGCGCACCCGCGCGGAGCACCGCGGCGACCACTGGATCCTCAACGGAACGAAGTCGTGGATCACGAACGGAACGATCGCTGATGTGGCCGTGGTGTGGGCACAGACCGCCGACGGGATTCGGGGGTTCTTGGTTGAACGGGGCACCCGTGGCTTCGAGTCGATCGAGCACCGCGGCAAATACTCGATGCGGGCTTCGGTCACCTCGCAACTGGTGTTCGAGGATTGCCGCATCCCGATCGATCAGATCCTGCCGAAAACCACCGGGCTCAAGAACGCCTTGATGTGCCTCAGCCAGGCGCGGTACGGAATCGCGTGGGGCGTGATTGGATCTGCGGTCGCGACCTTCACCGCCGCTCTCGACTACGCGAAGACCAGAATCCAGTTTGGAGGACGTCCGATCGCGGCGCATCAGATTCAACAGCAGAAGCTGGTCTGGATGTACAACGAGATCGTCAAGGCCCAATTGGTGGCGCTGCAGCTCGGTCGACTCAAGGATCGCGGGTTGGAGCGGCCGGCGAGCGTGTCCTTCGCCAAGCGAAACAACGTCTGGGTCGCTCGCGAATGCGCCAAGATCGCACGCGAGATGCACGGCGCCAACGGGATCGTCAACGAGTACCCGATCATGCGTCACCTGATGAACCTCGAAACCGTCTACACCTACGAGGGTACCCACGACATCCACACCCTGGTGCTCGGCCAGTACCTGACCGGGATCCCCGCGTTCGAACCTCCCGCCGAGGGTTGATTCGGTGGAGTTCCTCGTCAGCCTGACCGATGGGCCCGACGTCGATCTCCATGCGGCGTTGCTGAACCCGCCAGCGGGCGCCACGATGGTCGAGCTGCGGCTCGACCTGTACCCGACCGCCGATGTCGGATCACTGATCTCTGCGTCACTCCTACCCGTGCTGGTGACGTTCAGATCGACTGCAGAGGGCGGCCACGGTACCGTCGACCCGAGCCACCGCCGGACCGTCATTCGTCAGGCTCACGAGGCGGGGGCCGCCCTCCTCGACCTCGAGTTCGCGAGGGACCGTCATCTGGTTGCGGAACTCGGTCTGCCCTCCGAGCAGGTCGTCCTGTCCTGGCACGACCCGACGGCCACCCCCTCGGACCTCACCGACACGGCCGGCGCGATGCTGGAGACCACCCCGGGCCTCGTCAAGGTCGTACCGACCGCTCTCGGTCTCGCCGATCTCGAACGGGTGCTCGGACTGCACCGTGCGCGGCCGGCCGACCGCCGGCGATTGCTGGCGTGGGCGATGGGTCCCCTCGGGGTGGCGAGCCGATACCTGGCGCCCCTGCTCGGTGCCCCCATGGCGTTCGCCTCGTGGAGCGAGTCCTCCCCGGCGGCACCTGGTCAGCTCACGGTCAGCCGACTGGCCACCGTCACCGGCCACCTCGAGGGCGCACCCGAGCGGCTGTACGGCGTGGTGGGATCGGACGTCAGCGAGAGCCTCAGTCCACAGTTGCACACCGCCGGATACCGCGCACACGGCCTGCCGTACATGTTCGTCCCCATTCCCGTGGCGGATGAGCGCGAGCTGGACCTGCTGTTCACACCGCAGGGATCGACGCTCTTCGACCGGGTCGGGATCGCGGCCGCCGGGTGGGCGGTCACGGCACCCTTCAAGCGCACGGCCGCCTCGGCTGCCACCCTGTCCGCCCCACGGGTACGCAGGGCGGACGCAGCCAACACCCTGGTACTTCGACCCCAGCAGGTGATTGCCGAGAACACCGATGCCGACGGCATCGTGGGATGCCTTACGAGCCGTGGAATCGATCCTCGGGGCATGTTGGCTGTCGTGCAGGGAACTGGCGGCGCTGCGCGCGGCGCAGCCGTCGGACTCGACCTCGCCGGTGCGACGGTCGTGCTGCGCGGCCGGGACACCGAGCGCACGACGACCATCGCCCGAGGAATCGGTGTCGAACCCTGCCCGCCGGACGAGTCGCCGCGAGACGCGGCGCTGCTGGTCAACGCCACGCCCCTCGGTTCGTTCGACCGAGATCCCAGCCCGTTTTCTCCGGGCGAGGTCGGACGCGCGTCCGCGGTACTGGACATGGTCTACGCCGACTACCCGACGGCGCTCGAGTCGGCCGCCGGCGCTGCCGGCGTTCCCTTCATCGACGGCCGGGAGATTCTGCTGCACCAAGGCATCTCGCAGTTCGCCGCGTTCACCGGGCATATTCCGCCGAAGGACGAGATGCGGGCCGCGATTCGCCGTGCCGACGGGCCACGATAACGCGAGGCACGTCTCTCCCGTTGAGTGAGGCCGGTATCCTGTCCGTATCCGTATCCGTCTCCGAATCCGATCCCAGCGAGGTAGTACCGGGCACGGAGACGGATGCTCTCAAAACTCACGTGAAAAGACAGGCCCCAACTGACCGCAGGTCATCCACGGTGGCCGACCACAGACCGCATCAGCGAATGCCGACCGCCCGACGCACCTTCTCCATCAGCGGTACTGCGGTCTCGCGGGCGGTCTTCGCGCCCCGAGCGAGGATCCTCTCGACTTCGCCAGGATCCTGCACGAGCTCGGCGTAACGCGCCCGTGCCTCACCGAAGGATTCTACGAAGTACTCGAAGAGCATCTTCTTGAGCTCTCCGTAGCCGGTCCCGCCCTCGGTAAAGGCCCGTTCGACAGACGGTTGCTCCTCGGCCGGTGCGAACACCTTGAGCAGGTGATACAGGGCGTTCCCCTCCGTGGGCTTGGGTTCTTCAACCGGCGTCGAATCGGTCACGATCGACATGATCCTCTTGCGGGTGGCTTTCTCGGTACCGAACAGGTCGATGGTGTTGCCGTACGATTTGCTCATCTTGCGGCCGTCGAGCCCGGGGATCACCGCCACATCGGCGTGGATCATCGGATCTGGCAGGATGAATACCTCGACCCCGTAGGTCGAATGGAACGACGTCGCGATGTCGCGAGTCACCTCGAGGTGCTGCTTCTGGTCCTTCCCCACCGGGACGAGATTCGACTCCACGATCAGGATGTCGGCCGCCATCAGGACGGGATAGGCGAACAGTCCGTGATTGGGCACGACGCCCTGAGCCACCTTGTCCTTGAACGAGTGGCACCGCTGGAGGAGGCCCATCGACGTCACGGTCGACAGGTACCACGCGAGCTCCGGTATCTCGGGGATGTCCGACTGACGGTAGATGACACACCGTCGAGGGTCGAGCCCGAGGGCCAGGAAACCGGCCGTGAGCTCCAGTACCAGACGGCGCATGCGCTCCGAATCCTGGACGGTCGTCAACGCGTGAAGGTCCGCCAGAAAGTAATAGCACTCGTGGTGCTCTTGCAGGCGCACGAACTGACGAATTGCACCGAAGTAGTTGCCGATGTGCAGGTCGCCCGATGGCTGGACCCCTGACAAAACGCGCATGAATCTCACCTCCGGGCGCGGATCATAGCAGAGAGGCCGGGAAGAGCCCCACCGTGCCTGTTCACGTGCCTCAGAGACAGTGACCGTCATCCGTCTCAGTGCCCGAAAGGGCCGTGCGGAGAGAGGCGCGACTCGAGCACAACAACAGCGGCCGGCGTCGGACGCCGGCCGCTGGATCTTCAGATAACCCGAGCCGTGCTAGCCGTCGTCGCCGATCGCCTCGACCGGGCAGGATTCCATGGCCTCTTCGCACTGGGCCTCTTCGTCGTCGCCGTCGGGCTGCTTCGAGACAAACGAGTAGCCCTCGTCTTCGTTGGCTTCGAAGTTATTCGGAGCGGTCGTCCGGCACACGTCGCAGTCGATGCAGCTCGAGTCGACGTAATACTTACCCGGTACGTTGTCCGCAACTTTATCATCAGGATCGGCCATTTCCTCATCTCCTTTCACGCCGCTCGAGCCCTCGGGCCCGGCCGGGCAGATGCTACCACAGACCTTCTCAATCGGCTGTTCTCAACGGTGGTGCTTGTACTGGACGAGAATTCACACCTCGGCGACTCTTCCGCACCCCGGTCCCGGGATCGCTGTCCGGCCACATGCACTCCACGTCGTAGGGGTATGCAAACGACGGCAGGACCGTCGTGGGGTCGTTGCTGCGATCGTCGATCACCGATCCGTAGGTGGCGAACGCGGGGATCGGATCCGTGCTGGAGCTGGTCCAACCCACGAATGCGACCCTGATCATCACCTGTTCGGCCGCGGCGAGACCGAAGCTGGTCAGCAAAACCTCGTTCAACTGGAGGTGACCCAGCGGTGAGATCTGGGTCAGCGAAATAATCGGGTCCCCGTTGAAGTCGGGGAATGGCTCCCCGTTGGGCCGAAACGGCTGCAGCGAGATCGTGATCGAGGTCTGCGGGTCTGACGCGTTGAGGATGCCCACGTTGTATCGGAAATCCTCGTTCTGGATTCCCCCGGTGAGAACGTAGAAACTGAAGTCGGTGTCATCGCTGACTGCCGCCGGATCGGCGAGGTTGTACCAGGGCACACCGGGCATCGTCTGACCGTAGGTCGCGTCCACCTGTCTGACTCCACCGTGGGAGTTGGGGTCATCTAGCAGGATCATTGTCTCGTTGTAGGTTCTGGACATCAGGGCCGCGTTTCGGAACACCCGTGTCCCATCGTCCTCGAGCGAGTCCGCCTCGTAGGCGAAGATGACCATTCCCCCGAGGCCGACGATTTCCGCTTGATCGGCCCAGTACTCGCCGATCACGTCTTCGAGCACGACAGTCCCGTTGGGCTGGATATCCGCCAGCGCCTCGTTGACGCGCCCGAATCCATCCGCCTCCCGGCCACCGAGCCACGACGACCGGTCGGTGAATACGCTCGAATTGCTGCCTCCCCCTGAGGGCAGGTAGACCATCATCACGTCGATGGGTACGCTGTCGACGTTGGTCACGTAGAGATCGGTGCGCCACTGACTCCCGGACGCGCCGTCCGTGTGGGCGACTGCGGGCAGGTAGATCAGATCCGACGCCCAGAACGACGCCACCGCCGGCGACGCCATGCCCAGAAGCAACAGAATCCCCATTGCCGCCAAGAGCCGTCGCAATGGTGATGTCATTCAAACCTCCCTCGGCGGCCGGCTTCGGCCGGTCCGCGTCCGCTCATCTTGACACCGCTGTCGCACGTGGGCAAGACGACCCGCGCCTCGAAACCGACCGGCAGCAGGTTTTCCAGCTCGATCCACCCGCCCTGCGCCTCGGCAAATCTCTCGGCGATTGCCAGTCCGAGGCCGGTCCCACCACGACGGCGGGTGTAGAAAGCCCTTCGGACACGCATCAACTCCACGTCCGGAACGCCGTCGCCTCGATCACGGACAACTACAGACACCTGACTGTCGCCGTCCACGGCGGTCAGCTCGACGACTCGTCGTTCGGCGGCGAGTCCGGAGACCGCCTGGATCGCGTTGAGTACGAGATTGAGCACCACTTGGCGAAGCTGCGCGTCGTCCCCGACCACGGATACGTCGGGGAGGTCGGTGCCGAGCTTGAGGTGGACACCGAGACTGGTGGCCTCCGCGCGAAGAAAATCCCTCACGTCCTCGAGCAATGGCATCACCCGCACCTCGCCGAGCACCGGGTCGGAAGGCCGCGCATAGGACAGGAAGTCACTCACGAGCCGGGCGAGGCGCCCGACCTCCTGCCGCGTCGTGGCGAGCGACCCAGTCACATCGCCGGCTTCGGCCTCGAGATCCTCCTGCAACAGTTCCAGATTGAGATTGATCGAATTGAGGGGATTCCGGATCTCGTGCGCGAGGTTGGCCGCGAGCGTCCCGAGGGCGGCAAATTCTTCGGCCTCGCGAGCCTGCGATTCGAGCCTTCTCGTACGCTGGATGAGGTGCCACACCAGGACAAACGCCAGCATCAAGGTCACTGCAGTGAGGGCCGCCGCCGTGATGGTCTGGTTCAACAGCTCCCTGCGCAGGCGCACGAGGCGCTCGGCGATCCTCGCCTTGCTGACGCTGACAACCACCTCTCCGACGTCTCCCAACGGCACCGAGATCTTGAAGGTGTTCTCGGTTTCGACGACGTCCTGATCGCCGAGTGAGTCGCCCAGTGCAACGTCGGTGGCGGGCTCCTTCGGCACCCTCTCCTCGGAGCGAAAGAACGATTCGAACACGACCTCACCGTCGGCGTCGACGACCTCGAACGATTCGATGACCTGGCGCTTGTCGTGCCGTTGCAGGGTGCGGATCAGCTGCTCACGCCGTTTGACCAGGACCTCCAACTCCTCGACGCTCTCGACCCCCAAATCATCGGCGATGGCTTCGGCTTCGCCGCGGCCGCTAATCAGTGAGTCCTCCAGATAGCGTCGCGACAAAGAGCGCGAGATCAAGTGGCCGTACGCGAGGATGATGCCGAGCACCAACACGAGGAACACCGCCGCCGCCATCGCATATTTGCGCTGCAGCGAGCCACGTTCACCAACGATTCGCGTCACAAATGTCGCCACGTGGAGTGACTCCCGGGCCCGGCGGCCTTCGTCAGTTCCGGTCAGCGCCCGCACGCGGTCCGCAGGTCGTCGATGCGATCCGTGCGTTCCCACGTGAAGTCCGGATCAGTCCGTCCGAAGTGGCCGAACGAGGCGGTCTTCTTGAAGATCGGCCGCAGAAGATCCAGGTACTTGATGATCCCTCGGGGGGTGAAATCGAACACCTCGCGCACGGCCTCGGTGAGCACACCGTCCGAGACGGCCCCGGTGCCGTAGGTGTCCACCATCACCGACACCGGCTCGACGACGCCGATGGCATAGGCGAGCTGCACCTCGACTCGTCCTGCAAGGCCCGCCGCAACGATGTTCTTCGCCACATGCCGAGC
>JBFELO010000054.1:0-29438 GCA_041552055.1 Candidatus Sulfomarinibacteraceae bacterium
CCCCCCCCCCCCCCCCCCCCTACGCTGCTCCGTGCGTCGACAGCACCGCCGGAATCGTCTTCAGCATGATCTTCACATCGAGCCACAGCGACCACTGGTCGATGTAGGCGAGGTCGAGCGCGATCCAGCGGTTGAAGTCGTCCAGTCCGGCCCGGCCCGACACCTGCCACAAACCGGTGATCCCCGGCTTCATGGACAGTCGACGGCGTTGCCATCGCTCGTACCGAGCCACCTCCTCGGGCAGCGGTGGGCGCGGGCCGACGAGCGACATCTGCCCCCGGAGGACGTTGGCAAGCTGGGGCAGCTCGTCGAGCGAGAGCCGGCGTAGGACTTTCCCCACGGGTGTCACTCGCGGGTCGCCTCGGGCCTTGAACGCGGGCCCATTGACCTCGTTGAGGTGTGCCACTTCATCCAGTTTTTTCTCCGCCCCCTGGTACATGGTGCGGAACTTGTACAGGGTGAAGCGGCGGCCGTTGAGGCCGCACCGCACCTGCTTGAACAGCACCGGGCCCCGCGAGGTGAGCTTGACGCCGGCGGCGATCAGCAAGAGCGGCAACGCGAGAACCGCCAGTCCGACACCGGAAGCCACGACGTCGGACAGTCGCTTCAGGAACATGGGAAACGGGGCGAGCGGGGTGTTGGTGAAGGTGAGCAGCGGAATCCCCTCGAGGTCCTCGAGGATCACCCGAGCCTTCATGTGGGGGAAGTACAGCGCCACCCGGGCCCGGATTCCGAGCTCGGAGCACAGCAGGAACGACTCCTCGAACTCCTCCAGCTGCCGCCGCGAGAGGATGAAGATGACCTCGTCCACGATTTCGTCCTGGAGGATGCGTGGGAGGTCGTCGGCCGAGCCGAGGACAGGCAAGCTCGCGACCGTGCTCGGGAAATCGGCATTGGGGGCCACGAAGCCGAGTAGGCGGAGTCCCCAGTGCGGATGCGCCTGGATGATCTCCGCCACCTCCTGGGAGCGGGGGTTGATGCCGACCAGCAACAGGGTCCGGTAGTTGAAGCCGCGTCGCCGAAGGTGACGAGCGAGCAGGCGCAGGGCCAGCTTCTCGGACACCAGGAGCAGGAGGTCGAGGGCCGCGAACAGCACCAGGAACGGCCGCGACACGAAGTCGAGCCGGAGCAGCCAGCCGGAGGCAGCGAGGGTGAGGGTGCCGATACCCACCACCTGCACGACCTCCCAGACCTCCTGGTAGAGGGCGACGGTGCGCCGCGAGGTGTACGCCTCGCGTGTGACCAGCAGAAATGTCCAGATCGCGAGCACGAGCGGCAGCAGGCCCAGGTAGCGCGACAGCGGGTACAGCTCGGTCGGGAAGAACCGGGGGAGTAGCTGGGGGCCCAGGTGGGACCTGAGCCACCAGGCGAGCAGGAACGCCACGGTGGTGAACACCAGATCGGTGGTCCACACCCAGTAGGCGATCAGCTTGGCGCGCTCCTTCAACACAGCGAGGTCAGCACCCTTTCGTAGGCGTCGGCGACGTCGTTCCAGAGGTATCGCTCGGTCACCCGGCGCCGTGATCTATCGGCGAGGTCGGTCAGCACTGATTCGTCTTCGAGGATCTCCCCGAGAACGGACTCCAGGGATTCTGCGCCTTCGAACCGGTAGCGGCGGCCGGCGCTCCCCACGACCTCGCGGTTCTCCGGGGTGTCATAGTACAGCACGGGGCGGCCAGCCCCCATAGCCTCCACCAGTGCGGGGTGCGTTCCTCCGACCTCGGTCGCGTGGATGTAGGCGCGGCAACCGAACAGCAGTTGACGGTAGCCGTCGCCGTAGATCGGGCCCGGCAGCAGCACTCGGCCGTCCGCCATCGACTGGACGCGCCGCGTCAGCTCGCGGGCGTACGGGGCCCCACCCACCATGACCAGTCGCCGGTCGCCAGCCACCCTGGAGTAGGCCGCGACCACTCGATCGGGGTTGTTTTCGGGTTCGAAGCGGGATACGTACAGCAGGTACTGTTCGCGCTCGAGTCCGAGGCTGTCGAGGATATCGGTCCCGGACGGGGGTTCGAGATCGCCGCCGTAGACGATCATCTCGGACGGGGTGCGGTAGCAGCGGCGGTAATAGCGATGGATCACCTCGGCGTCGGTGATCAGGGCGTCTGGCATCAGCGTGGCGAGGCGCTCGCACAGCTTGTAGTAGCTGCGTCCGGCGATGCCCCACTTGCGCCGCTTGCGTTCGAGACCGTCGACGTTCAACGCCACCGGTGTCCTTGCCAGCTGCAGGATCCTCACGAACGGCGCGTTCGCGGCGTTGCACAGCAGCACGGCGTCGTAGGCCTCCCAGAATGCGTGGATCGAGGCGAGAAACGTGTGCGACACGGTCTCGAGGTGCTTCGATTTGATCGCCGGCAGCACCACCAGGCGCATCCCGCGATAGCTGCCGAGGCGTGGATCCACGAATCCGCTGCGACCGTAGACCGTCACCCGGTGGCCGCGCTCGGCCAGCCGCCAGCCCAGCTCCTCGGCCAGGGTTTCGAATCCGCCATAGTTGGCGGGCGCACCGCGAGTGCCCAGGATTGCGATGTTCACTCGTCGACGATCTCCTCGGTCCAACCCGGTGTACGGAACCACTGTCGGAGCCGTCGGGAAGGTGTCGTGCGTCGGCCCAGGACCCAGCGACGGCGTCGAACGGCATCCCGCCGGAGGCGCCAGACCTGTGCCAGCCCGGACAACGAGCTCCGCTCGACCGTGAGGCAGGCACCGATCACCATCAGGTCGCGGCCCAACCACCACGGGAAGCAGCCGACGTGCCAGCCGATGTCTGCGCAGTGCAGCCGCAAGAGAAAACGATTTCGCACCGACAGCTGGTTGATCGTGGTGTGGCCGTACCGGCCACCCTCGGGCCGAAAGGTGCGACCGTGCGCGGCGACCGCCGACGGTTCGTACAGGCACCGCCAGCCACGCCATTGGAGGCGCCACGCCAACTCGGCATCTTCGCGGTAGGCGAAGAAGGACTCGGCGAAAGCCTCGTGTTCGGGGTAGGCGACGTCATCCAGCGCACGCCTTCGGTAGAGGGTGGCGGCGCCGGTGCCCCCGAACACCCACGCACGGCGGTCGAACTGGCCCCGCTCGGTCTCGCCTGCGCCGCGATCGAAATGGCGCCCCGAGCAGGTGACCACCATCCCCGCCGCGTCGAGGACTCCATCCGGCCGGAGCTCCGGGCCCTCGGCCCGGATCAACTTGCCGGTGGCGCAGCCGATCGTGTCGGACTCCGGTCGGGTCGTCACCCCCTCCAACAAGCGTGCCACGAAGTCGGGGCGGGGTGCGCAGTCCGGATTCAGCGACAGCACCCACCCCGAATCGGTTGCCTGGATTCCATGGTTGATTGCGGTCGCGAATCCGGAGTTGGCCCGCTGTCGCTGGACTTGCAGCGGGAGCGTGGCGGCCGAGGCGGCTGCCACGTCCGGTGACCCGTCACGCGACCCATTGTCGACGATCACGACCTTCTGGGGTGGAGGCTCCAGGGCGGCCACCGCCGTCAGGCAGGCCGGCAGCGTGTCGGCGTGGTTGTGGGTCACAACCACCACGGAGTAGGTGGTGTCGTAGGCCACGCCGCAATCTTGGCACAGGTCGGGGTGCGTGCAAAGGTGCCGTGGCAGCTAGTCCGCACTTCTCACCAGCCTCCTGCTCCGGCCGCTCACCGCCGCTCAGATCGGAACGGGATGGCCGATACCGATACCGAAAACCGATTCCGATACCGACTCGATTCGTCGGTCTCGCTATCGGTATCGCTATCGGGATCGAACGATGCACCCCGCCCAGCGGAGGCTTCGTCCCTCGGGTCGAAAACCCCACTGGCCACGGCACCTCGGCGCCCTCGCGACGAACACCGGTGAGGAGAGCGGGCCGGCTCCGGCAGGTATACTGCGGTCAATGAGCATCCTGCGGCGTCGACTGTGGCTACGCCTGCCTGCGTGGGCGTCGGCGGCGGCCTTCGTGGCGCTGGCACTGGTGTTAGCAGGCATCGACGCGATACCCATGAACGACGCGGCGTGGATGTCAGCCAGCGCACTCCTCGGTCTGGTTCCGTCGGGATGGGTCGCCCCGGTGGGCTGGCGGCGCCGAGCGGCCGAGGCCTGTTTGATACCGGCGGCTGCCGCCCTGATGTTGGTGGGCGATCTCGCGCTCAGGCGAATGCTGGTGCCGCCGCTGCTCACGGTGGTGGCCGCCGCGGCCCTGGTGGCCGCGCTGGCCAGGACTCCGCAGCGCTTCCACCCGGTCCTCGTGGCCTGCTGCGGTCTCGCCATCCGCGCGGCGACCGGCCTGGGCTTGGAGGGCGCCGGCCTGGCCACCGCTGTCGCAGTGTTCGTGGCCGCGGCGGTTGCCCCCTGGGCGGCGGCCTACTGGGGCTGGCAGGTGGGAGCCGTGACAGCCCTGCTGATGGGGAGCCTCCACCTTGCCAGATGGCCGGTGGCCGCTGTGGCCGTTACGGTGATCGCGACGTTCCTGTACCCGTGGGGCCGACCTGCGAAGAGAAACGCGGTGGTCGCGTCGCGATGGGCCCCGGCCGTTGTCGCACTGGCGTTGGCCGGTGCCGCCACGGCTCCTTGGGGGGCGATCCCGGCGAACTGGATGTTCCCGGGTGCTGGTGCGACCTTCCTGATCGCAACGCTGCTCGCCCTCGCCGTGACGCCGAGGCTCGCCGTGTCGGTCGCCGGCCTGGCGTGGTTCGTGGTGATGATCTCACTCGGCCCACTCCAGGGTCCGGCTCCCGATCGCCGAGCGCTGCGACTCTCGACGGAAGAACCCAGCGTGGTGCTCCCGGCAGGCACCGGCGATCGCTACCTGGTGGACATCTCACTGCACGGTGTCCGCGATCTCGAGGAGGGTACCCCGGTGGTCGCGGTCGAGGTCCAAGATCGGACACGCGATCTTCGTATCGGGAGCGAGTTGGGGGATCCAGGGCGTCTGTCAGTCGGATCGCCTCCCGATCCCGACCACTCGTTCCCCGATCGCGCGGTGTGGCGTCCGTCGCGGACCGGCCACGACGCGAGCTGGCGGCTCGCGGGGCGGACCCTGCTGGACGTGCCGGTCGGCGTGCGTCCGGTGATCGCTCGTCACCCCGATCTGTCGGATCGCGTCCGCGTCACCGTAGAGGCGTACGGTCCGGCCCTGCCCACTCCCCCCAGGGACTGGGCGCTTCCTGGCTGGCTACTCGCCACTGCGGCGGTCGTGCTGCTGCTTCAGTTCGTGGGCGGGACGTGGCGATCATCGTCGGCCATCATCCCGTGGTGCCTGCTGGTGGCGGGGCAGACGGTGAGTCGGGCGTGTGTCGAACCTCTGCGCCTCCTCGGCGAGAGGCACGCGATCGACCTCTGTCTGGCCGCGTTGGTCGCTGCCTGGCTGCCGGTGGCGTGGAGGTGGTTTCGGGAGGGACGTCAATTCCGAGTGGCCGCGGCGCTGCTCCTGCCGTTGGCGCTGGCGACGCCCCACCTGACGCCTCCACTGCACGGAGACGAACCGTTCCATCTGCTCGTGATGGAGTCGCTGGCGGTGGACCACGATCTCGATATCAGCAACAACCTCTTGGCCGAAGAGAATCTGGCCGATGCGAGCTATTCCCTGGGCGATCCGCTCTTCCACTCGCCCGCTCTGGGGGCCTTGCTGCTCCCCGGGTACGTGGTCGGCGGGCGCGCCGGCGCGCTCGTGCTGCTGGCCCTGCTCGGTGCGTCGCTGATGGCGTTGATCGCAGCCCGGGCGCGGAAACTCGGTATCCCGGAGAGCCGCCTGGTACTCGTGTCACTGGGGCTGACCGCGACCTACCCAGTGGCCACCTTCGCGACCCAGATCTGGCCGGAGTTGCCCGGCGCCACGGCTGTGGCGGCGATCCTCGTCATGGCGACCGGGCGGTGGTTCGGGCTGTTCGCGGTCGCGTTGGTGGCTCTGCTGGCGACTGCCGTCAAGACCCGGCTCGCGCTGGTCACCTTTCCACCCGCGATCGTCGGGTGGCTTCGTGGGGGCCATCGGGGTGGGGTGGCGGGATTGATGGTGTTTGCCGCGGCGGCTGCGTTCGGTCTCGGCGTGGGATGGTTGACCATGGGCCACCCGTTCGGCGCGTTCCGACGCCTGCGTCATCTCGTGCCGGAAGATCCACAGGTGCCGCTGCGGGTGATCGGCGGGCTGCTGTTCGACGCGGCAGGAGGACTGGCGTTCTCGGCGCCCCTGTTGCTGGTGGCGGTGGCGTACCTGCCGCTGCTGTGGCGTCGTGGGCAGGCCGGCGAGCGAGCCGTGGTGGTCGGCGGTGCGCTCACGGTGGTGGCCCTGCTGCACTCGCTCGAGTGGTACGGCGGTGGGTCGCCTCCGGCCCGCTACCTGGTGCCTCTGCTGCCCGCATTCGCGCTCACCTGGGGGATGTTGCTGCGAACGCCGCGCCGGTCGCGCCGGTTGGGAGAAATCCTCGTCGCACCCTCTGTGTTCGTGTGGTGGGTACTGGTCACCCGGCCACACTTCTCGATCAACCCGGGAGACGGCGGCTGGTGGCTGTCCGACAGCCTGGCCCGCAGGTTCGCGGCCGACACCAGGCAGTTCTTCCCCTCGATGCTCGTGCCCAACTCGGCGACACTCTGGTTGCCGCTGGTCGCGGTCGGTGTCGCACTGATGGCGGTGTGGCTGTGCCGAAGGTACTCCGGAGCCGCCTGGACGCTCGCGCGCACCGGCGTCGCCCTTTGGTTGGTCGCGTGTTCGGCGCTGGCGGCGGCGGTGACTCTTCGGTTCGACCGCACGGTGGAGCTCGAATCCCCACAGGTTCGACATCACGGTGGCCGTCCGGTGCCGCCGGCTGGCACCTTCTCGCAGTTCACCTACCGGCGCGGGTGGCAGCTCGCCGACGGAGACGGTGTGACTGTTCCGTTGCATCTGCCGGCACACGCGTCGGTCTGGCTGGAGGGGTGGTTGCAGGGGACGGCGCAGAAAGGGGCGGAACTGACGGTGAGCTGGAATGACGGCGCGGCGCTGGAGCTGCCGGTGGCTGGGAGAGCACAGCACGCGCGTCTGCGATTGCCGGACACGCCGCCCAGAGGGCGTCACAGGCTGAGCCTGCAGGTGACGGCGCCGCCCGGGGGGGCGGCCGTACTCGACCGCGTGATTGTCGAAAGTGGACCGCCACCACCCGACTCCGAGCCCTGACCCGGACTTCTCACCGGTTTGCTCCCGCCAGATCGCGCTCCCCCGCGACCCGACCCGGCGTCGGTTGCGCGCCTCTCCCCACGACGGATTGCCGTCGCGAGGGCGCCTCGGCGGCCGCAGCTGGAGGCCGGTGAGGAGTGCGGGCTCACAGCGGATCAGCTCGACGCGAGTGATGTGAAGGTTTGGAGAAATGCCTGGCGCCGGGTGGGTCGGAGTAGGGCCCGCGTGAGCAAAGACAGCCGGAGGCCGGCACGCACGAGGACGAGCGCCTCAGGGTGATGCCGCTCCGCGTATCGCAGCAGATTGCCATAAAAAGCTGACAGGAAATCCGCGTCGGACAGATACTGGAGGCTGGATCCTCCGAGGTGGACGATGTGCGCGTCGGGCACGATCCAGAACCCCTCGCTGATACTTTCGGAGCCAGCCCGGTGTTGCTTCAGGCGGGCGCAGAAATCGACGTCCTCCCACCAAGCCGGAGCGAACTCCGGGTCCAGGCCCTCGAGGGCGTCCCACACCGTGCGTCGCACGAGCCAGGCGGCCGCTGCGGGCTGCTCGACCGGCGCGGGCTCGGCGGGTGGACCGTACGGAAACATCGGAGCCCCACCACGCCCCACCGTGAGTCGCGCCACGCCGGGCAGGTGACGAAGCTGCCAGCGGTGCTGTGGCCGCCCGTCATCCGACGTGAGCAACGGGGCGGCACCGGCGACGTCCGGCCGGTCCTCGAGAAACTCGAGCATCGCGTCCAGCGATCCCGCAGATACTTCGCAGTCGGGGTTCAGCAGCAACAGGTAGGGCTCCCTGCAACGCGCTGCACCACGACCCGCGGCCCACGCGAACGACCGGTTCTCTGCGAGTGCCTCGACCTCGATGGTGGGGAACTCCCGGCCCAGCCGATCGGCGTTGTCATCGCCGGATCCGGAGTCCACCAGGACGACCCTGACGAGTGATGTGCCTCCGCGTTCGACCAGCGATCCAAGACAGCGGCGGACCTCGTCGCCACCCCGCCAGCGCACCACGACGGCAGCGACCGTCATCGCCACACCTCGGAGCCGGGGGGCACGAGAAACGCACGGGCGGAGTCGATCAGGGCGCCTGCCAGCGACGATCGACGGGCGGCTGGCAAGGTCGGAAGGGTGTCGAGCAAAGGCTCGACGACTTTCGACCATCGCCACTCGTCCCGGCTCGCCGCGATCGCGTTCCGAACCCTCAGCTGCTCGCGCTCACCGAGCAGCAGTTGCATTGCGGCAGCCGTGGCATCGACGTCACCCGGAGGCACGAGACCGCCCCAACCGTGTTTCCTGGCCAACCGTGCGACCTCACCACCCTCGGTCAGCAGAAGCGGTACGCCTGCCCACACGCCGTCGAGAGCGCGTGTCCTGAAACTCAGGGTCGCCTCGTCGCTCGATCGGTGGAGCACGGCGATCAGGCTTACTCGATTGAGGACTCGGTGACGTCGGTGGTAGGGGACCCAGCGATCCAGCGCGACCACCTGGGGAGGCACGAGGCCGTGCTTCTGGGCGGCCGTGTCGAGGTCGGCCGCACTGAAGTGGGCAGCTCCCGTTCCCGGTCGAGGGGCGGTCGGAACCACGACGCTCACCGGAACGGCGCCCAGTCGGGCGCGGGCCGCGAGCAGCGTGTCCAGGTCGAGCCACGGCCACACGCCGCCCCACCACAGAACCACTGCCCAGTCCCCCGGGACATCGGGGATCTGGTCCCGTTCGTCGAACTTGGGATCTTCTGGAATGCCGAACGGAACTTTGAGAAAGGGCGTGCCGAAGCGGCGTCGTACGTGCCGCGACCACCACTCGACCTGTGCCGGCCCCGCCACCAGTATCGCGTCGGCTCTGGCGGCAGCGAGCGGCAGACGAGCAGCGGCGGTCCGGCGCCGATGCACGACATCCGCGGTGTTCGGCAATTCTGCCAACTCCGCCAGCAACGGCGTGACCCCGTCCGCGATCAACAGGTGTCGGCCGAAGAACGCCCGCGGCGGCAGACTCCACGCTGGGGATACAACGGCGTTCGGCCAGCGCCAAGGTGTTGGTTCGACCAGCAGATGTTCGTCTCCCTCGACGGTGTGGGAGCCCGGCGCCGCCGCCAGGCGGACGGCGTGGCCCGCGGCGTCCAGGGCCTTCGCCATTTCGAAAGCGCGAATCGCGGACCCGGCCATGACAGACCCGACGCGGTCGTCGGTCAGGATCGCGATCCTCATTGCACACCCGGAAGGGATGACAACCGGGGACCGGCGGTCCGTCGGCGCCATCCACCGGCTACGAGGACCGGCAGCGAGCTCAGCACGGCGAGTGAGACGGGGCCTGCCCGCGGGTTGCTGCGGACGAGGCTTCGAAAAGCTCGAAGCTCTCCCCTCAGGAGCCTCGGAAGCAGGACGATCAAGGCCGTCGGGACCAGATTTCCTGCGAGCGCCCGCCAACGGTTCGCCAGCAACCACCACGGGTGGCGCCATCGGAGGCGTGCGCCCGTGGTCGATCCGAGATGGTGTGTCGGAGCGTCCGCGATCCACGCCGCCCGCCATCCGAGCCGCCGCAACCTGAGACCGAGGTCGAGGTCCTCGTGGTAGCTGCCGAAGGACGGGTCGAACACCGCGCCGCTGTCGAGCGCGACCTGCCGCAGGGCCGACGTGCGAAAGAGGGCGGCCGTGCAGGAGACCGCGACAAGATCACGGCGGGTCTCGGGGTCGCCCCGGTACGGTTGACCGCGGTCGAGCTGGACCGGGAGGCCAAAACCATCGAAGTCGATACCGCGACCGTCAACGGTCGTTCCCTGCCGATCTACAACTGTCCCCTGTACCGCGGCGAGTCCGGGGTCGCTGTCGAGGGTGCGCCGGAGCGTCCCGAGCCAGCCGGATGAGGGAACGGCGTCGTCGTTGAGGACCGCGATGATGGCGTCGTCGTCCAGGAGACCGCCGAGGGCGGCGTTGACCGCCGCCGCAAACCCGAGTCGCCGCCGAGACCGGAGGAGTTCGATCGATTGAGTTTCCGGAGAGGGAGCCGACTCGCCGGTGAGCACGACGAGCGTCCTGTCGGGGGCCGGATCGAGGGCCGCGACCGCCCGCAGGCAATCGCCGAGCGTGGTCGCACCCAGCGACGGGATCACCAGCGCAACCCTTGATTCGTCAGCCGCGGCCCGTTGCCGCGACTGTGGTCCCTCTGCCAGTGACTCCTCCGGAGATGCCATCTCGAGCCAGTATAACCAGCTGGAAGTCTCGAAAACGGTGGCACTGTCCTTTCCCCGGGGTTTCAATACAATAGCGCGGTGGGGATTCGGCTCACCCTCGACGCCCGTAAGCTGACGGACTTCGGGATCGGCACGTACCTGAGCTACCTGATGGCCGGCCTCGGACGACGGCCGGAGGTCGAGCTGACCGCGATCTCGCACCCGGGCCACGAGGAGAGAATCTACGAGCTCGCGCCGAACGCTCGTGTGATCACGGTGTCGGCCCGCGGTTATGGCGTGTCGGAGCACTTCCAGCTTCCGGCGGTGCTGTGGCGGGAGCGCCCGGACCTGGTCCACGTGCCGCACTACGTCGTCCCGGTCCTGCGCCCCGGTCCGGTCGTCGTGACGGTTCACGACGTGATTCAGCTGTTCTACCCACCTCGATCGCGGCCGCAGCTCGCGTCCCTGTACCTGCGCGTGGTGCTGCGGTCGGCGTTGCGACGGGCGCGTCGGGTGATCACGGTGTCGCGCAACTCCCGGCGGGATCTGATCAACCTGTTCGGCGCGGACCCGGAGAGACTCGTGGTGGTGCCCAACGGCGTCGACGAGCGGTTGGGTCGCCGTCCACACGGCGAGTTTCTCGACGACGTCAAGGAGCGCCTCGGTTTGCGCCCGCCGCTGGTGCTGGTCGTCGCCAACGACAAGCCGCACAAGAACCTCGAAATCGTGCTGCGCTCCTTTTATCTGGCCAGGCGGGATCGCGGGGTCCGTGCTCAGCTGGTCATGGTGGGAGGCGTGGACGAGTCCCACCCCCTCCTGCGGCGGGCCGAGCGACTCGGGCTCGGCGAAAACGTACGTGGGCTCGGTCGGATCCACCAATCCGATCTCCACGCGTTGTACCATTTGTCTGCCGTGCTGCTCCACGTGGCCCTGTACGAGGGTTTTGGTCTGCCGATTCTCGAGGCGATGCGGGCTGGACTGCCCGTCGTGACCTCGAACATTGGTGCGATGCGGGAGCTTGGCGAAGGCTCGGCGCGACTGGTGAATCCGCTCGACGTGGCCGAGGTGGCGGCCGCCCTGGAAAAGGTCCTCGTGGACGATCTCCTGCGGCGCAGAATGGTCGAGGGCGGCAGGAAACGCGCCGATGAGTTGACCTGGGATCGAACGGTGGAGGGAACCGTCGACGCCTACCGGCAGGCTCTCGGGGGAGATTCGATGTGAAGGTCGCGCTGGTTCACGACTGGATAACTGGGATGCGGGGCGGCGAGTGGGTCCTCTACGAGATCGCCCGCCTTTTTCCCACGGCCACAATCTACACTCTCGTGCACCGCTCCGGCAGCGTGATCCCGGAGCTCGAGGGACACCCGATCAAGACGTCGTGGCTCCAGATACCGTCTTTCGGGGGCCGCCGCTGGCGCTACCTGCTGCCCCTGATGCCGGCCGCGATGGAAAACTTCGACTTCGCCGACTCTGATCTCGTCATCTCGTCGTCCCACTGCGTCGCCAAAGGCGTCATCCCACCTCCCGGTGCGTTCCACCTGAGTTACGTCCACACACCCATGCGGTACGCGTGGGACCAGCGCAACCTGTACCTCAGGCGGCTGCCCAAGCTGTGCCTGCCGATCATCACCGCGCGGTTGGCCCGACTCCGGCAGTGGGACATGGTGTCGTCGGCACGGGTCGATCGGTTGATCGCGAACTCGCGGCTCGTCGCGTGGCGTGTCAAGCACTACTGGAATCGGACGGCCGAAGTGATCCCGCCGCCGGTGGACACGGAGTTCTTCACGCCCGGGGGGAAGCGAAACGGCAACCTCCTGACGGTCGCCGCTCTTGTGCCGTACAAGAGGGTGGAGGTCGCGATCGAGGTGGCGAAACAACTCGGTGAGACGCTGGAGATTGTCGGCACCGGCCCGCAGATGGGTCAGCTGAGGCGAGTTGCGGGGGACAACGTGCGGTTTCTCGGTTGGCTGTCGAGAGAGGAGCTGCGCGACGCGTATCGCCGTGCGTCGATGCTCCTGGTACCCAACGTCGAAGACTTCGGCATGGTGACAGTCGAAGCCCTCGCGTGCGGCACCCCGGCCGTCGGGCTCGCGGCGTCGGGCACCGCGGACATCGTCCGCACCGAGCGCGAGGGAATTCTGGCCAACGACTCCTCGGTGGAAGCTCTCGTGGACGCGGTCGAGCGGGCGCGGGCCAGAAAGTGGGACCCGCGAGGGCTTCGCGAGCGAGCGACCGTCTTCTCGCGCGACCGGTTCCAGCTCAGGATCCGCTTCCTGCTCGATCGGCTCGGTTTCGGAAGGGTCCTCGAATGATCAGACGGCGCCGTCAGATTCAGATCGGCCTGCAGCTGATGGGCGATGTGCTGGCAACAGCGGCGGCGGTTCTGCTGGCGTACTGGTTGCGGTTCACCGTGGAAATCCAGCCGGTCACCAAGGGAGTGCCGGCGATCTCTGAGTACCTCCGACTGATCCCGGTGACCGCTGTGCTCTGGCCGGCGGTTTTCTACTTTCAGGGCTTGTACCAGCGGCGTCGCATCCGGTCTCGCGTAGACGAGGCGATGCGGGTCGCCATGGCCGTCCTGCTGGCGACCATTCTGCTCGCTGCCGGCCTCAGCTTCTACCGCTCGTTCGAGTTCTCGCGCCTGTTTCTGGCGATGTTCGCGGTCGTGGACGTCATCCTCGTAACCGTAGTGCGGTGGACGATCGCCGCGGTGCTCGGCGCGATCCGTCGCTCCGGCGGTAATCTGCAGAAGGTCCTGGTCATCGGGGCCGGCGACCTGGGTCGTCAGGTCGTCGAGCGGCTTCAGGCGCACACCGAGTACGGGTTCTTGGTCGTGGGCTTTCTGGATGATGACCCGGGGAAGCAGCAACGCCACCTCCACGGTGCGCCGGTCCTCGGACCGACCAACGACCTCGAGGGTGTCGTCACACATCACGAGGTGGACCAGGTGATCATCGCCCTGCCGCTGGCCGCCCACCAGCGGACGGTGCAGCTCATCCGCAGCGCCGGCCAGTTGCTTCTCGAGATCAAAGTCGTGCCGGACCTCCTCCAGGCCTACGTCATGCGCGCCGGTATCGAGGACCTCGATGGCCTGCCGATGATCAACCTGACCCAGATCCCACTCGAGGGTTGGAACCAGATCGTCAAGCGATCGATGGACATTGTCGGGGCGGCCGCGGCGCTCGTCGCGACCTCGTGGCTGTTTCCGATCGTGGCCTGGTTCATCAAACGCGAGGACGGCGGACCGGTGTTCTTCTCACAGGTGCGGACCGGGCTCGATGGGCGTTCGTTCCGTCTCTACAAGTTCCGATCGATGGGAATCGACGCGTCTTCGGAGGGTGGGGCGCGCTGGACCCGGAGCCGTGATCCTCGGGTGACACGCGTCGGCAACTTCCTGCGGCGAACCTACCTCGACGAGCTGCCCCAGTTGTTGAACGTCTTGAAGGGGGACATGTCACTGGTCGGACCGCGGCCGGAGCAGCCGGAGTACGTGCAGCGCTTCAGAGAGCGCTACCCGGAGTACAACGCCCGCCATCGCGTGCGCTCGGGCCTCACGGGCTGGGCGCAGGTCAACGGCCTGCGCGGCGACACCTCGATCCGGCAGCGCGTCGTGCACGACCTGTACTACATCGAGCACTGGAGCGTGGCCCTCGATCTGAAGATCCTGTGGCGGACGGTGCGGGTTGCCTGGCACGGCGGCCGCGGTTGATCTGCAGCACGCTTGCCACGATAACCCAATCATCTGAGGCGGCATGAGTCCCTGTGATGTCGCGGATGCTCACCGTGCTCACACCCGATACTCGTCGTCACCCGTGGGCGGCAAGCCGGCGGCCTGCCGCAGTATCTGGGCGGTCGCGGCCGCGGCCTTGTCCCAGGAAAATCGCTCGACGCGCTCGTGCCCCATCTTGGTGAGGCGTCGGCGGTTGGGCTCGTCGGCGAGCAGCGAAGCGACCGACGAGGCGATGCCGTGCGGGCTCGCGGGATCTACGTACACGGCCGCCGGCCCCGCGACCTCGGGCATGGACGATCGTCCCGCGGTCACCACCGGCGTTCCGCATGCCATCGCCTCGAGGATCGGCAGACCGAAGCCCTCCAGCCAGGAGGGGTAGAGCAACGCGTCCGCGTGGCGGTAGAAGTCCACGAGCCTGTCCCGCTGAACGTAATCGAGGTGGACGACTCGATCCCGGACCGGCGATGAGTCCAATTCGGAACGAATGTCTTCGGTTCGCCACCCCCACCGACCGACCAACATCAGGTGGCCGTCGTAGCCCCACTCGACGAGCAGCCGGAAGGCCCGCAGCACCCCGGTGACGTTCTTGCGCGGCTCGATGGTGGAAACGAACAGCAGGTAACGATCGGGAAGGCCGGCGGGTCTCGGCGTCGGCTCCGATCCTGCGTCGAACAGCGGATCTCGACCCTCGTGGACGACGTGCAATCGGCGTTGCGGCACCCCGAGGTGCTCCGTGAGATCACCGGCGGTCGCGGCGGAGACGGCGATGATTCGGTCCGCTTGAAATAACGTAGCCGGCAAGTGGCGCTGCATCAGCTCGACGGTCTCCGGGGCCACCGTGTCCGCCATCAGGACGTAACCTAGGTCGTGTACCGTCGCGACCAGAACCCGCCCGAACGCCGCCTGCGTCGGGTGGATGTAGAAGTTGGGAGCGAACAGTACTTCGTTTCCGTCGAGAATCCGCAGCAGCGGTTCGACAAATGTCCGTAGCACAAGCTGGGTCGCCCGCGCCGGCAGCAGAAAGCCTTGCGGTATAGGGTGGATGCGGAGACGCAGCCGCGGCGAGTTGGGGATCCGCGACGGGGCGGGTTCGGAGGGAGCCGGAAAACTGTGCGCGTAGAGGTTGTAGAACAGGCCGTCCTCGCGCCGGCCGAGCGCGTCGAGCAGATTCCACTCGTACCGGCCCACACCGGTCAGAGGCTCGAGGAACGGCGTCACGTCGACACCCACCGCGGCAACGCCCTGATCGCCGGCGAGCCGCCGGTGGAAATGCCTCCAGCGATGCCGCAGGGTCCCCGCGAGGTCGCGGAGAATGTCTAGAAAATAGCCCGCAGTGGCGGACAACCGCCGGATCATGATCGGCGATGATACACCAAGCAGGATATGCATTCAGTGACGATGGTCGGCTCCGTGAGCAGCGTCACCAGTCGAGACCGCCATCACCGAGGGATTGCGAACTGAGTTCGTCGTGTCAGCGCTCGACGCGACCATCGAAGGCGTGCGGATTCGGGCGCGGATACGGAGACGGATACGGTGACGGGCAGAGTCGGAACGATGTGCAATCCCGCGATGCGGGTTAGGATGAACCGCATGAATGGGGCGAGAGCCCGGGGGTTGGCCGGGAGGCGACCGTCGCAACGCCCCCGGAGGAGGCAAACATCTCGGTGAAGGTGGGCGTGATCGCGGGCGAGATGGAGCGGCACACGACCGGCGTCGGCCGCTATCTGTCAGGCCTGTTGGGCGGGCTGGCCCGCTGGGATCACGGAGTCGATTGGACGCTGTTCTTCCAGGGTGAGCCGTTCGACCACTCGGTGTTCCGGGACGGCGCCTTCGAGCCACGCTTTTCCCGTTTCTCTGGCCATCCGGTGGTGTGGGAGCAGTGGGTGTTGCCGCGGCAGCTGCGGGGTCACCGGCTGGATCTGCTCTTCGCGCCGGCGTACGCGGTCCCTTTTGGTGTCAGGGTGCCGACGGTCGTCACGATCCACGACCTTTCGTTCGAACGCTTCCCCGGAGACTTCGGTCGGCGAGAGCTGTGGCGCCGCCGCCTGTTGGCTCGACGCGCCGCCCGGGTCGCACGCCGGGTGCTCACCGTGAGTGGGCACATCGCGGACGAACTCCGGGCCACCTACGGTGTCGATCCTCGGCGGCTCGGTGTGGTCCCCAACGGGATCGGACGCGACATCCGGGCGGCAGAACCTGCGTCGCGTCTGGAGTCGATCGGAGTACGGCGGCCGTTCTTGCTGGTGGCCGGTACCGTGCTCGATCGACGGCTCCCGGGTTTGATCTTGGAGGTGTTCGCCGACATCGCGCGCGAACGGCCCGACCTCCAGCTTGTGTTTGCCGGTGCCAACCGTTTGCGGCGCCCACAACAGTTGGACGCATGGGTCGAGCAACAGGAGCTCACCGATCGCGTGCGACTCCCGGGCTGGGTCGAGGACTCTCAGCTGGCCGCTCTCTACGGTGCGGCCGAGCTCACCCTGTACCTGTCTACCTACGAGGGGTTCGGGATACCCCCGTTGGAGTCGCTCGCGTGCTCGACACCGGCGGTGGTCGGCCCCGGTCTCGCGTTGGACGAGATCTGGCCCGACTATCCGTTCCGCGTATCCGAGATCGAGCGTGAACAGGTATCGGCCATGGTGCGGCGGGTCCTGAAACGTCCCGCCGAGGTTGCTGACGTCGTGCGATCCGCCGAGCCGGTGCTGGCGAGGCTGGATTGGGAGACCAGCTCGCGGCTGCTGGTGCGCGAGCTCGAGAGAGCGCTCGAACCGTGATTTCAGTGTTGGTAGTGAACCGGGACGGTGAGCGGTGGCTGGTGCGATGTCTGGCCAGCGTCGGCGACCCACCGCCTCCCGACGTCGAGGTGGTGCTGGTTGACAACTGCTCCAGCGATGGGTCGGTCGAGTTGGTGCGTCGTCGATTCCCCCACGTCAACCTGCTGGAGAACCGCCGCAATCTCGGGTTCGGAGCTGCCAACAACCAGGCCGCCGCTCAGGCGAGGGGCGAGACGTTGCTGCTGCTCAACAACGATGCCTGGCTCGAACCGGGCTGTCTTGCCCTGCTCCACGCACGGCTCGATCGCGAGCCCGACCTCGGTCTGGTAGCGCCGCGCCTGATCGGGCCGGATGGCCGGCCACGGTTCGTCTGGTCGCCGGACCGCAGCCTGCTGGGTGAGGCGGTCCAACGCGTGCGCAACCCGTTCGAAGGAACGGCGTTCAATCACGGGCCAATCGACCGCTTGATGCGGGCGGTTTCGGGTCCCGGCTGGTACACCGCGGCCTGCGTCTTGATCCGCCGTAGTGCGTTCGACGACGTCGGGGGGTTCGATCCTTCGTTCTTCCTCTACTTCGAAGATGCGGACCTGTGCGTTCGAATTCGCGAGGCCGGATGGAACCTCGATTGTGAACTCGAGGCGGTAGCGGTCCACGCCGGCGGCGGCGGGAAGCTCGGCGGCGCCGTGGCGGATGAGTATCGCAGGTCGCAGCTGTACTACTACCGCAAGCACAGGCCGCAATGGGAGCTCGCCGTTCTGAAATTCATACTGGGGCGCAGGTACGGAGGCGGGCAGGTGCGCGACTGGCTCGACCGGGCCGCACGCGAGGCCGACGGTGAATCTACCTGAGTCCGTGGCCCGAGAGATCAAGCGCGCATTGCGGTGGCTGCGGTGCCGCAGGCAACTCGCCCGCGCCGCGGAAGAGGTCCGTCGCTCGGCCGAAAAGGGGGACCTCGATTCGCGGGTTGCCGACCGACTGCTGCACCATCTGGCGGTGCTGCGCGACGAACTCGGTGGCGCTGAAAGGAAGTCGTAGGTTGCGGATCGGAATCGACGTGGGCAGGGCGCTGAGAGGTTGCGACGGCGTGGCGACCTACTCGCGACAACTCGCTCGAGGCCTGATCGAGCTCGATCGATCGATTGAACTCCGGCTGTTCGATCTCGACGGTGGCAGGTGCCGCGCCGAGCCGGTGGGCGCGATGCTGGGCGACCTGCCGGCCAACGTTCGAGTTGCCGACGCGACGCGCTCCGAGGTGGCCGACCTCGACCTGTTTCACTGCACCGCGTATCGCCTTCCACCGCCGGGAACCCGTCGCCTGTTGTTCACGGTGCACGATCTCACCTTCCTCTCCCATCCCGAGTTTCACACCCTCGCCAATCGTGTCCGGTGTTTGACCTCGATGGCCCAGGGGCTCGCTCGCGGAGCCGCGGTGGTCGCGGTCTCGGAGACCAGCCGCAGCGAGTGCGCGCGACTGTTGGCGCTGCCCAATGCGTCGATCGAGGTGATCCCTCCTGCCGTGAGCCCGCTGTTTAGTCCCTCGAGTCACCCGACGCGGGATGCCGAGGTAGCCACCGGCCTCGGCGCGACGAAACCCTTCGTGTTGAATGTGGGCTCCCTCGAGCCGCGCAAGAACCTCGCCGGTGTCCTGGATTGTCTGGACGCGTTGCCGGACGATCTGGCGCACGATCTGCTGCTCGTGTTGGTGGCATCTGCGGGCTGGCACGATCGCGAGATCCGGCTCCGGCTCGACCCCCTGATCGCGGACGGCAGGATCGTGCTGGTGGGCGACCTGCCTGAGGAGGAGTTGGTCGCTCTGTACCGCTCTGCGGAAGCGATGGTGTACCCGTCGCTGGTCGAGGGCTTCGGCCTTCCGGTGATCGAGGCGATGGCATGCGGGACACCGGTGGTGACGTCGGATCGGTCGTCGATGCGCGAGGTCGCCGGGGATGCGGCCCTGCTCGTGGATCCCGATGACCCGCAGTCGATTGCGGACGGTGTGGCGCGAGCCGTTCGGGACACCGAGACCCGGGACAGATTGGCTACCATGGGACTGGACCGGAGCCGTGGCTATGCCAACGAGCCGGTGACTCGGCGGATGCTCGAGCTGTACCGGCGGCTGGTGGGTGATTGAACCCCCTTGCATGTCCCTCGAGCTGAGGGATCCCTCGGTTCCCGTTCCCCTTGCCGTTCCAGCACCCGAGCCGGTCTACCTCAAACTTCGTAGAAGCCTGTTTTTTTGGAGTCAGATGGAACGACGTGACGAGAGTTCCGGTCTTCCGGGGAACGGGGACGGGTACGTCCGGACGTCCTACCCCACTGAAGGATGCAGGTATGATGCAGCGATGAACAAGCACGTGCGCCGCGATCGACAAGGCCCGCTCGAGATCCTGACGCTCGACGATCCCGAGCACGCAAACGCGCTGTCGGTCGACATGATCGAGGGTCTGCACCGCGCGTTGGTTGCGACCGCGATCGATGACGACCTGCGGGCGGTGATCGTCACCGGAGCGGGTCGTCATTTCTCGGCGGGGGCCGACCTCGCCTCTCTCGAACGGCTCGTGGCGGGCAACGACGAGGCGGCGAACCGAGCCGACTCCGAGCGCTTCGAACGTATGTACGAGGCGCTGCTCGGCCATCCCAAGCTCACGGTTGCGGCCGTCCGGGGGGCCGCGATCGGCGGTGGCTGTGGCCTGGCCACGGCCTGCGACCTGGTAGTGGCGGAGCGTAGCGCGCAGTTCGCCTACACCGAGGTCATGATCGGCTTCGTACCGGCCCTGGTATCGACCTTTCTGACTCGCCGCGTGCCCGGCAATGTGGCCCGTCGACTGCTGCTCGACCCCGAGCGCATCGACGGCCGACGCGCGGTCGATCTCGGGCTCGCCGACGAGCTGGTCGACGATGGTCAGGCGCTCGACGAAGCCAGGCGCGCCGCTGTCCGGATCTGCCGCAAGGCGTCTCCGGCGGCGCTGGCCGCCACCAAGCGGCTGCTGAACCAGGCCGTCGGTCGCGGGTGGCGCGAGGCGCTCGTGATCGCCGCCGGAGCGAACGTCGCGCAGCGGCAGCACGGCGATTGTCAGCGCGGTGTGCGTGCCTTCCTCGAGACCAAGTCGACACCCGATTGGCTCGAGCCCGAGGAGTAAAAGCGTCGAGTTATACCGGCCAGTTGACCTTGCGTATCAGCAGTCGTCGACTCCTGCCGCGGATCGCCACGGTGCACGTTGCCGGCTCCGGCAATACGGCCTGAAGCAGGGTCCAGTCGGCAGCGGCGTGGGGGTCGTTGTTGATGCGGACGAACCGCAGGGGGTGGAGATCCACCTCGATGACGCGCAACGGCATCGCGATACCACTGCCGACCGCCTTCAGATAGGCCTCCTTACAGGTCCAGAGCGCCAGGAACGTCGCCTCTCGGTCATGGTCGGGCAGGGCGCACAGTTGCCGCCACTCGAAGTCGGAGCAGAACCTGGCCGCCAGACGTGCGAGGTTGGGCACCGGTCGGAGCGACTCCACGTCGACGCCCAGCTCGGAGTATGCCAGCGCGACGGTGGCCGTTGATCCCGAGTGGGCCGCGTTGAAGTGGAGCGTGGGCTGCCCGGTCGGACGCTCGAGGCGAGGTTTCCCGCGCGCGCCGGATCCGATTTCGAGGGCCGACGGCTCGACGTCGGTGTAGCGTCCGAGCAGGATTCGGGTGAGGGCCCGTGTCGCCACGAACCGGCGTCGCGCCGCGTCGACTCGGAGGCGCTCGGCCCGTCTCCGGTCCTCGTCCGGCAGCAGAGATCTCAGGTGTGTCGGTGCCGTAGCACAATCTGCCCACCACAGGTGGACCTCAGCGTTGACGATTCGGGGCCTGTCCACTTCCGTGATCGTAGCAGCCATGGCCCGTGGTGTTACCCTGATCGAAGTGGAAGGCTATCCGTTCGTCGTTCCGATCCAGGTGCGTTGGCGCGACCTCGATGCACTAGCGCACGTCAACAACGCCACGGTGATCACATACGTGGAGACCGCCAGGACGGCGCTCTGGAGAGAGCGGTTCGGCGGCGGGGCCGAGATTCCTTTCGTCGTGGCACGCGTCGAGGTCGGGTTCAGGAAGCAGATCACGCTCGACGACAACGTGCAGGTCGGACTGCGAATCACCGATCTTCGCGGTGCGCGATTCATCTTCGAGTACCGAATCGAGGCCAACGGCGAGCTGGCGGCAGAGGCGACCACCGTAATGGCCCACGTCGAACCCGGCGCGACCCGACCGACGCGGATTCCGGTCGAGTTGCGGCAGCAGCTGGCGGCGCTGCAGGCCGCCGGCACGTGATCCACTCGGTCAGGATGGACCGCTCACTCCAAATCGAGCCACCGGAACCAGATCTGATGGTGCGACTTGTACCAGCTCAGCACCTCCTGGATGAGCTTTTTCTTGTCCGGTGGCAACACGGCGTCACCGACCCGGTCGAAGTGGACCCGCATGCGATCGTCCGGGAGATACTCGATGGCCTCGGAGGCCAGCGTTTGGAGTTCGTTGCGGATCCGGCCGGAGTCGGAGATCTTGACCGCTCGTGATCGGAAGTCCTGACCGGAGTAAAACCGGTCCAACAGCGGCGAAAACACCATCCGCATCTCGTCGAGCGGCTCCATCAACCGGAGGTGGAGAGCGACCTCGAGGATGCCGCTACGGGTGGCGGCGTACGTGGTGACTTTCCAGACGCCATCCGCGACGCGTTCGACCCCCGGCGCCCCGGTGTAGGGATCGGTCAGCATATAGCTGGCGAGGGCGAGCACGTGCCAGTCCTTGAGAGGGAACAGATCGTCGGCGGTGAGCACCCGTTTGTCCACCGGCATCAGTGCGGCCCGAGCCGACCGTAGGACCTCACGGTACTCCTGCGCCTCGTCTTCGGCAACCTCGTGGCCGAGAGTGTCGGCAAGGCGGACGGCAAAGTCGCTTGCCTCGGGGTCGAGTCGCATGACGTGCCGTTCGCGGTCGTACGGTACGGTGAACTTGGACGAGAAGAGCGCCATGGACGTCGTGAGGTCGAGGATCGGGTCCAGGCTCGCCGCCTGCATCGCTTCCGCGGTGGCGGCGTAGCCGTCACAAATGAACAGGTGACGAACTCCATCGCCGTCGCGGTACGGCCCTACCCGAAAAACCGGCGCGTAGGTGCCCGATTCGGTGAACACCGGCAGACCGGTCTGGGGGATGATCCAGCCGTCCTCGATCACGTGGGCCCCGAGCGCACTCCACTCCTCCCAGAGCCCTCCCAGGCGTTCGACACGGGCCGCGCCGCCCAGCGTCCAGACGTGGACGTTCTCCGGAACGATGTCAGGGTAGGTGTGGCGAATCGCCTCCATGACCAGCGGTCGCGGCGTGAGGTAGTCGATCAGAATCGAGCGATCGGCGGCGCGTTGCACGACCTCTGACGGCAGCACCAGGGTCCCCATATACCCCTCGTAGGGGCGAGCCACCTTCAGCGGCTGGTCGAACAGGTGGAGGACCGTCATCGGGCCGGTCTCGCTGCCCTTGGCGAACCGCGATGTGTTTTCCAGGGTATCCACCGCAGCGCCCCACACGGTGATGCCGGCCACCTCGGCATCGCGCCAGAAGTCGGCCCACTCGTATCCCGGATCGTTGACCAGTCGGTTGACCCTGCGGTCCAGGAAGCGCGCGACCTGGGGTCGGGCGTACACGCGACCGAAGCCGAGCAGCGGGTTGGAGCCCATCTCCGGCGTCTCGCCGGCCTTCGGCATCAACCCCTCGCCGAGGCTGACCATGACGGCGTGGTTCTCCGGCAGGTTGCGCGTCAGGTACCACAGCCCTTCGCTCAGCGCGTACGCCGAGACCGCGTCGGCGTCCTTCTTGACTCGGTTGATTTCGGCCTTGTCGAGGTCTCGGCCTTCGCCGTACCGCCCGAACAATCGCGTTCCGAGTGCGGTGACAGCGGCCGACAGGATGAACCCGCGTCCCAGTGAGCTGCCGACAAACGAGAACTCCCCGTCGGCCTCACCCTGTACCCAGCGTTCCTCCACGTCCTCGAGCCACAGGTGGAACCGACCGAGAATCGCCCTCGTGTCGTACACCCACTGGGCTATCCGGTTGCGTCGCTCCATCAACGTCGACTCCTTCCACGGCGAACCGGGGAAAGCCCTCTCTTCCGATTCGACACGGTCTCTGTGCGCATGCCCACACTCTGTCACGGAGCGCCGAACGACTCAAGGCCGATCCCGGTGAGAGGCGCGGGTCAGGTAGCGTGCCAGCGCGTCCTGCCACGGGGGCATCGGACGCCCGAGCAACGATGTGAGGAGCGAGGTGTCGAGCACCGAGTACGCCGGTCGTGGTGCGGGCCTCGGGAACTCGGTTGTGGTCACCGGGACAATCTCCGCGAGGGCGCCCAGCTGGTGTGCGATTTCGACCGCGAATGCGTGCCAGGTCGTGGCGCCGGTGTTCACCGCGTGGACCACACCCGTTATCCCGCGGTGGTCGAGGTCGAGGACGGCCGCCGCGAGATCGTCACAGAATGTAGGTGATCCAGTCTGATCTGCGACCACCCGCAGCGGAGAGGTGCCCGACTCCAGCTGCCCGCGAATCGTCTCGACGAAGTTGCGGCCGCCGTGACCGTACAGCCAGGCGGTGCGGACAATCATGTGTCGGTCGGCATTCGCGGCGAGCTCCTCGCCCCTGAGTTTGCTGCGGCCGTACACGCCGAGCGCCGCGGTGGGGTCGGACTCGGCGTACGGGCGATCGCCGTCGCCCGAGAACACGTAGTCGGTCGAGATCTGAACGAGTCGCGACCCGGTCCGGTTGCACGCTTCGGCCAAGTGGTCGACCGCTTCCGCGTTGGTGGCGTAGGCCGCCTCCCGATTGCTCTCGCAGTCGTCGACTGCGGTGTGGGCAGCACAGTTGATGACGGTCGTGGGTGCGAGTCGGAGCACGCATCTCCGGACCGCATCGGGATCGCGAATGTCGAGGGTGTCGAGATCGTGGCCGGTGGTGGAGATTCCCCGCTGGCGAGCAATCCGATCGAGGGCGCGTCCCAGCTGTCCGTAGACGCCGGTAACAAGGATCCGGATCATACCGCGGATGGTAACAGAGGCGGCGCCCGGTGCATGGCATGCTGGATTTGGCGACCGCGCTTTGCGGACTGATTTTCGATGGAATTTCGCGCCGAACTGTGACATTTTCTGTCATGAGCCGAGGAGGACACGATGGAGCGGGCATCGACCGAGACAATCCCTTCGTCCCTGATAGACAAGGACTCGAATTCCATCCCGATCGGGAACGAGGCCGAGATCGTAGAGCGGATGGCGGTCCACGTGGCGTCCATGATGGGTGAGCTCAACCTGGATCTGACCGATCCGAACTTCACCGAGACTCCGGAGCGGGTCGCCAAGATGTACATGGAGATGTTCCACGGCCTGCGCGAGGGCTCGGAACCCCAGGTCACCACCTTCCCGAACGAAGGGGACTACCACCACATGGTGATCGAGAAGGAGATCCCGTTCTACTCGATGTGCGCCCATCACTTCGTACCGTTCTTCGGCCACGCACACATTTCCTACATACCGGAATCGCGGATCGTTGGTCTGTCGAAGCTGCCGCGGATTCTCGAGTTCTACGCCAAGCGTCCCCAGCTCCAGGAGCGGCTGACCGAGCAGGTCGCCGAGTATCTCTGGGCGAACCTCAAACCACAGGGTGTCATGGTCGTCGTCGAGGCGCGCCATCTGTGTGTCGAGATGCGCGGGGTGAAAAAGCCCGGGGCGATGACGACGACGTCGGCACTCAGGGGCTGCTTCGCCGACCGCAAGGTGCGTGAGGAGTTCCTGGCGCTGCTGAGCAGGCAAACCGCCTGGTAGGTCACTCCTGTAGTTCGCAGAACAGGTACAGGTTCCGGGTGCCGAGCAGATTCCTGCCGGCCACTTTGAACTTGAACTGCGGTTGCTTGAGGCTCCCCGGTGCCAGCTTGAACGGCGGATCGCACCGGAGTCGTTCCAGCCCGTTTCCGAGGTCGTCCTCGAGCAGCACGATGACCAATATGGCGGCGGCGTCGTCGCGGAGGCTCTCGAATTCGAGGTCGACGGTGATCGAGACGTTCTTGTCGGGCTCGATGTCGCGATCACCCTTGGTGGCGATCCTCACCGACCGCCACCGCACCCCATCGATTTCGACATTCGGTGCGAGCTCATCGCCGATGTCGTACGCATAGCCGTTTTGAAACGGGTTGGCGACCCGCTCGAACTCGGTGTCCTGCGCAGCGATCGGCACGGTCGCGACCAGGAGAAGGACCATGGTCACCGCCGTCGAACCCGTGCCGGCCCGGTCCCCGGCGCGTGTGAATAGTCGTATATTCACTATTTTCAATTGTACATGCCGGTACGGTGCTGAAGCCACACGGCCGACGCAGCGCCGGAGGTGGCCCCGGCCGCAGTGTCGAATCCGGAGGGAGGAAGCGAATCAGAACGGGTGGATCGCCATGCCCTTTTGGAGATTGGCGGCGTTCCCGGATGTCACCTCGCAGATCGACAGCTTCTCTTTGACCTCCGCCGCCCGGATCTGAGCGATTTCGGTCATGTCCTCGTCGAGCACCTCGCCGGTGTCGGGATCACGGATCACCTCGACCTGGCCGACTCGAAACGTCTGCCCGGCCGCCACGCCCTCGCGAGAACCCCGGTTGACGTAGACCTTGTCGCCCTTGACCATCACCACACTGCCCGTCCACGAGACGTTCGGCAGCTGGCCCTCGATGAACTTCACCGCCTCGGCACAGGCGTCCTGGACGGCGAGGCCGACGTTGTCGTTCTTGTGGCCCCCGAAGGACGCCCCCCAGTCGTGACTGCTGTAGCCGACCAGGGCACCCTTGTTGGTGGAGGTCCCGACGACATTGGTCGAGGCGAGGACCTGACCAGTGGTGGAGTCCACCACGTAGATCGTGGCGTTCACCTCACCCTTGCCGCCCTTGCCACCGACCTTGAATCCCTTGATGCGAATTCCGCCGCCGCCACCCCCGGTGTCGTGTTGGACGTGGGTGATGGCGCCCTTCACCAACAGCTGCGCAGGGGTCAACTGACCGGTAGCCGGAGCCTTGCCGCCGGTCGCAGTGCGGCCCGATGCGGCGAGATCCTGCTCGGCCATCGCCTCGTAGCGCATGTCGGTTTCCCCGAGCACGATGAACTTTCCCGTCTGGTTCAGCATGTCGGTGAGCACGGTTCCCCAAGCGTCTCCGATGTCCCACTGACCGTGCCATCCGGCCCGGTTCTCGAACTTGGACACCGTTACGGAGTAGCGGAGACCGCCGGCCGGTTCGTCGGCCACGGCCAGGACGCTTGTCAGGCACATCACCACGGCAATTGCCAGCACGTGTTTCATGACACCTCCTGCGTTCGATCTTCGAACACAATGGTACCTCTCTTTTTCGACGGAGGCCAGGTTGCGGTTGATCGGCGGTCGGGTTAACCCGGGTACTTGCCGGTAATGAAGTTGACCAGGTCCTGGATGTGGATTTCCTGGTGGCGAGACACCCATCGCATGACGTCCCCGATCGACACGAGGCCCAGCAGCTGCGCCCCGTCCATGACCGGGAGATGGCGGCATCGTTTCTCGGTGATGACCGCCATGGCCTCCTCGACGGTGATCGACGGCTTGACCGCCACCAGATCGCGGGTCATGACCTCGGCGACAGTCGTCGCGCCAGGGTCGCGACCCCGGTCCACGACTCGGGTCAGCACGTCGCGCTCGGTGAAAATGCCTACCACATCGTTGTCGGCGCACACGAGTAGCGCTCCGATGCGCTCGGTGTTCATCTTGCGCACCGCCTCGAGCACCGAGGCTGTCGGCGCAACGGAGTGAACGGTGTGGCCCTTGCTGGCGAGCACGGCGCTCAGGGTGTCGATCATGTCCTCCTCCCGACCTTGCTGCAATGGCCGCCGGAACGTGCGGGCCGGGTGTGTCCATGCCTGGCTCTTCAGGGGCGTGCGAGCTGGCGGGACCTCGGCACCTCGGCGTCGTAGATCCCCGGCGATTCCGTGCACCGTACAAGCGCGGGAAACGCGACGGTATTCCGTGTGCTATTCCCTCGGGTGTCGCTGGGCCTTGCGGACACACAGGGCGGTCATGTTGACGATGTCGTTGACCTCGACGCCTCGCTGCAGGACATGTACGGGGGCACCGATCCCGGTCAGGATCGGACCGATCGCCTCCACCTTGCCGAGCCGCCACAGCAGTTTGTAGGCGATGTTCGCAGATTCGAGATCGGGACAGATCAGGACGTTGGCGTCACCGTGGATCTTCGACCGGGGGAAGGTTTCTATGGCTATTGACGGTTCGACCGCGGTGTCGGCCTGCATTTCGCCCTCGATGACCAGGTCGGGCCAGCGTTCGTTCGCGATCGCGACCGCCTCGCGCACCTTCTTCGACCTGCGATCGATGTTGGAGCCGAAGTTGGAGTACGACAGCAGGGCGACTCTGGGTTCCTCGTCGAAGTAGTGCTTGACGACGTACGCCGCCATGTATGCGATCTCCGCCAGCTCCTCTGCGGCGGGATCCTGGGTCACCGTGGTGTCGGCGATGAACAACATCCTGTCTTCGAACAGCAGCAGGTAGACTCCGGCCACCCGATGTACCCAGTCCCAGGTCCTGTGAATCTGGAGGGCTGGGCGGATCGACTCGGGGTAGGACATGGTGAGGCCCGAGATGAGGCCGTCGACATGGCCCTGGTGGACCATCATGTTGCCGAAGTAGACTGGATCGCGCATGAGCTTGTTGGCGGTCGCCTCGGTCACGCCGTGTCGCCACCGCATGCCGAGAAACTCCTCGACGTAGCCGGCGAAGCGTCCATCGGTGGCCGGGTCCACGACCTCGACCGAGTCCCGCGCCACGTCGTGCTCGGCGAGGGTCTGTTCGATCGCGTGGTGGTCTCCCAGTAGCACCGGCATGCAGATTCCCTCCTCGACCAGGATCTTGGCGGCGCGGACAATCTTGGCAGCCTCGCCCTCGGGGAACACGATGCGTTTTGGCGCCATCTTGGCTTGGTCGAACACCACGTGCATCACCTGGTGAGTGCGCGACAGGCGATCCTCGAGCTCACGAATGTAGTCGTCCCGGTTCTCGAACGGCTTGCGCGCGACACCAGTTGCGATGGCGGCATCGGCGACCGCCGGTGCCTCCCAGAGCAGTACGCGGTAGTCAAAAGGCTTCGGTATCAAATAGTCGCGTCCAAACTTGATGGATTGGCCGCCGTACGCACGGATCACCGAGTCGGGAACATCCTCCCTGGCGAGATTCGCCAGCGCTTGCGCGGCAGCGAGTTTCATCTCTTCGTTGATGCCTGTCGCCGCTACATCGAGAGCGCCGCGGAAGATGAACGGGAAACCGAGAACGTTGTTGACCTGGTTGGGATAGTCCGATCTGCCGGTAGCCATGATGGCGTCCTTCCGCACGACCTCCACCTCCTCTGGAGTGATCTCCGGGTCGGGGTTGGCCATCGCGAAGATGATCGGATTTTCGGCCATCGTCCTCACCATCTCCTGCGTGACGAGACCCTTGACCGAGACACCAGTGAAGACGTCGGCTCCGCGCATTGCTTCGTCGAGGGTCCGCGCGTCGGTGTCGATCGCAAACCGCTCCTTGTAGGGGTTCATCCCTTCGGTGCGGCCCTTGTAGATCACTCCCTTGGAGTCGACCATGAAGAGGTTCTCCGGCCTCACACCGAGGGCAATGTAAAAGCTGGCGCAGGCAATCCCTGACGCGCCGGCGCCCGAGAACACGACCCGGACCTGGTCGATTTTTTTGCCCGCGACGTCGATCGCGTTGACCAGTGCGGCCCCGGAGATGATGGCGGTGCCGTGCTGATCGTCGTGAAAAACCGGGATGCCGGTGGTCCGCTTCAGCTCCTCTTCGATCTCGAAACACTCCGGCGCCTTGATGTCCTCGAGGTTGATCCCGCCCACCGTCGGCTCCAGCATCTGGCAGAAGCGAATGATCTCCACCGGGTCTTTCGAGTCGACCTCGATGTCGAACACATCGATGTCGGCGAACCTCTTGAACAAAACCCCTTTGCCCTCCATCACCGGTTTGCCGGCCAGCGCTCCGATGTCGCCAAGACCGAGCACCGCGGTGCCGTTGGAGACCACCGCCACGAGATTTCCCTTGTTGGTGTACTCATAGGCGAGGTCCGGCGCTTTGGCGATGTCCAGGCACGGCTCCGCGACGCCTGGCGTGTAGGCGAGCGACAGGTCACGTTGCGTCACACACGGTTTGGTGGCCACGACTGCCAGTTTGCCGTGACGTTTACCGGTGTGGTAGGCGAGTGCTTCTTCTCGAGTGATCTTCTTCATGGCTGTGGCTCCGAATCGAGGTTTCGGGTGGCGACTCGTCAAGCTGGCGTGCCGAAAATGTATGAGGGCTCTCACCACCCACGAAGGGGGAACATAGACCTCGGAGGGAGCCAGGTCAACCGCCGGGGTTCGGGAACAGGCGACAGGGGACCGGGGTCAGGGGTCCGGGGTCCGGGAACCGGGGACCTGGGAGGGCGCGCCAGAAGGGCTTGGGGGCTTGGTCCGCGCCTTCGGCGCCCGGGCTTGCTGACGGCCTACGGCCGCCGCGACACGACCTTAAGAGCGAGTGGCCGCAGGCCAGCCACCCCCTCTTCGGCTCGGCACTC
>JBFELO010000055.1:0-28382 GCA_041552055.1 Candidatus Sulfomarinibacteraceae bacterium
AGAAAGCCGGCGACGGGACCGCGAGCTATCAGCTGTTGTGGTTGCCGCGCGACACCGACAATGCCGAACCCGCTGGTTCCGACGTGTTCGCCATCGAGGCCGGTGAGGCCGTCCGCTGGGAGGACGTGCTCGGGCAGGCGTTTGGCGTGGAGGATGGAACCGACGCCTTTGGTGCGCTCGCTGTCGTTTCGGACAGTGATGACCTGAAGTTCTTCTCGCGCACCTACAACACGAGCGACGACGGCACCTTCGGCCAGGCGATTCCCGGCTTCGCGGCGGATGAGCTGATTCCCGCCAACGAGATGAAGCGCATTCTCTTCTTCACCGAAAACGGTAACTTCCGCTCGAACATCGGTGTCCTCAACGGCACCGGCTCGCCGATGACCATCAACTGGCGGCGCTACACCGCCGACGGGACCATGGTCGAGGAAGCGTCCGCGGATCTTCCGGCCTGGGGGAACGTGCAGCTCAACCGCGTGTTCTCCGGTGAAGCTCCAGTAGTCGGTGGTTACATCGACGTCTGGACCGAGACCACAGACGCTGCCTTCATGGCCTACGGTTCGGTGGTCGACAACAACACCTCCGATCCGACGACGGTGCTGCCCCAGTGAGGCAACACCCATCGAGAACTTCTGGCGGGGGCTTCGGCCCCCGCTTTTCTCTGTCCGGGCCATGTGAGGCCGCCCACTCCTCGGCATCCCCCAAGCCGGTCCCCGACGCGGAGATGTTTGTCGGTGGCGAGAGACCCTCGGTCATGCCTTCCGGGATTATCTTCGCGACCGCGCGCGTTGGACGACTCGAATTCGTCGCCAAGCAGAGACCGAACGGGTG
Source organism: Candidatus Sulfomarinibacteraceae bacterium (assembly GCA_041552055.1). GTDB lineage: Bacteria > Acidobacteriota > Thermoanaerobaculia > Thermoanaerobaculales > Sulfomarinibacteraceae > JBFELO01. Next base: position 832 of record JBFELO010000055.1, read on the forward strand.
GGCGAGAGACCTTGGCGGCTGATGGAGCAAGTCATGAGCGATGTGGCACATAGCGAGCCATCCCGGAAACCACGAGGACCCGTTGAATCTGCGGCGACCTCACCGTTCGATTCCATCGAGCCCCAAAGGGCAAAGATCGAACGTCGGCTGGGCGAACTGCTTCCGGACGAGTCCTGCCACCCCGAAGTCCTTCATGAGGCGATGCGATACAGCCTTCTTGGCGGCGGCAAGAGAGTGCGGCCACTGTTGACGATGCTCGTCAGCGCGAGCTTCGGAGCAGATGAAGACCTGGCCCTGGACCCGGCGTGCGCGATCGAGATGGTGCACACCGCTTCGTTGATATTCGACGACATGCCGTGCATGGACGACGCCACGCTGCGGCGCGGCCGGCCCGCAAACCACCGCGTGTTTGGCGAGGACACTGCGATCCTGGCGGCGACGGCGCTCCTGAACCGCGCCTTCGGCGTCGTTGCCGAGTGCGATGCTCTCGATCCCTCGGTGCGCTGCGATCTGGTGCGGACGTTTTCCGACGCGATCGGGAGCAACGGAATCATTGCCGGGCAGTACTGCGACCTTCGCCCCGAGATGGGCGCCGAATCCGAGCTTCCGAGGCTGCTCCAGATGTACGGCCAGAAGACCGGCGCGCTCTTCGTGGCCTCGGTCGAGGCGGGAGCGCGGATCGCGCGGGTCGAGGAGTCCTGGATTGAAGCCGTACGGCAGTTCGCCGCTCACCTCGGTCTCGCCTTCCAGATCTTCGATGACCTGCTCGACCGGTTGGGGAACGAACACGACGCCGGAAAGAACATCGGCCAGGACAGGGACAAGAACACGCTGGTGTCGTGCATGGGCTCCGGGCGTGCCCGGGCAGAGGCATCCGTCCGCGTCCGGTCCGCGACCCAGGCGCTGGAGCCGCTTGGAGATGCCGGTCGTCCTCTTGTAGACTTGGCGCATCTTTTCATGGAGCCGGCATCGGGGATGGCGCTCCACTACTGAGGACACTCGATGAGTGCATCGGATAGTGACAGCGGGTCGGCAGGCCCGTCGTCCCCTGCAAGCCAATCCGTGCTCGAGGTGCGTGGCGCCCGCCGATCGTTTGGCGAGCGCGAGGCCCTGTGCGGCGTCGATCTCGATCTCGTCCCGGGATCGATCTACGGCTTGTTGGGCCCGAACGGTGCCGGCAAGACGACGCTGCTCCGGTCGATCTGTGGCCGGCTCTCGCTCGACTCCGGGACCGTGCGACTTTCCGGAGAAAACCCGGTGGGGAATCCCGAAGTGAGACGATCTCTGGGATTCGTGCCGCAGGAGATCGCGCTCTATCCGGACCTCACGGCCCGCGAAAACCTCGAGATCTTCGGTGGCCTCACGGGCCTCTCCAGATCCGAGGCGAGAGAGACCGCGGGTCGCCTGTTGACTCGAATTCAGCTGGCGCAGCGCGCCGGCGACCCCGTGCACACGCTGTCGGGAGGCATGAAGCGTCGACTGAACATCGCGGCCGGTGTCGTCCACCGGCCGTCCGTGCTGCTCCTCGATGAACCGACCGTCGGTGTCGACCCGTCGGCACGAGAAGGCCTCCACGACCTGCTGCGCGAGCTGCGAAACGACGGACTGGCAATCCTGCTCACCACCCACGACCTGGACCAGGCAGCGGAGCTCGCCGACGTGATCGGCGTTTTGATCGACGGCCGGATCCACGCTCAGGGCTCCCTCGATGAGCTTCTCCGGCAGGTCTTCGATGGCGGCAAGGAGGTCGTCGTGACGCTGGGCGAGGAGCCGACCGCCGCCGCCCGATCGCGCCTCTTGGAGGACGGGTTCGAACCGACGCGCCTGGGTGACGTGTGGACCGGCCGGTTGCGGGGCAAGCTGTCCGACCTCTCGGCCATCGGCGGGCAGCTCGAGGAGGCGGGCCTGGCGGTCGCCGAAGTGCGGGTGCGCGAGCCCAGCCTGCGCGGCGTGTTCTTCCACTTCGCGGGACGGGACATCGACCGATGACCCGCGCCGTCTTTCGAGCCATGGTGTTGAGCCTGATCCGCGATCGGGCGGCGTTGGCCATGACCTTCGTGCTGCCTGCCCTGTTCTTCCTGATCTTCGCGGCGATCTTCTCGGGGGCGACCGGTGAGCAGCTCAGGCTCAAGGTCGCCGTGGCCGATGAGGTCGGTGATGAAACCACCACAAGACTCGTCTCGGCCCTGGAGGACGACCCGGCGCTGCTACGAGTCGGGGGCGGCGAGCTCGCGCCGGAGGAGGTCCGCAGGCTCGTGCGCAAAGGAACGGCCGATGTCGGCCTCATCGTGCGGGCGGATGCGGAACCGCTCGACTCTCTCGGCGGGTTCGGTCCAGCGCCGTTGCTGATCGTCGCCGATCCGGTGCGCGGCGTGGCGGTGCCGATGTTGAAGGGGCAGGTCCAGAAGGCGTACTTCTCGGCCCTCCCTGACGTTGCGCTGGGCAGTGTGGTGGCCCTGGTGGAGGATCAGTTCGTGGAGTTCGACGACGACCAGAGCGAGGACATTGCCGATGGTCTGGCCGACCTGCGGCGCGAGGCCGAGGAGGGCGCGACCTCACCCTGGGGCTTTGACGACCTCTTCGAACGCGAGGACGTCGCCGGCCAGTCCGCCGCGATGAACCACGTGGCCTACTACGCCGGCGCGGTGGCGGTCCTGTTCCTGCTGTTCTCGTCGGTCCACGGAGCGATCTCGGTGATCGAGGAGAAGGACTCGGGGATTCTCGATCGGACACTGGCCGGACCCGGTCGCATGTCGGCCATCGTCAACGGCAAGGCCCTGTTCCTGGTGGTGCAGGGAGTCGTCCAGATCGGTGTCATCTTCGTGATCGGGTGGATCGTCCATGACGTCGATCTCCCGGGACATGTGCCGCTGTGGGCCGTCACCACGGTGGCTGCGTCGGTGGCGGCGGCCGGCATCGCGCTGGTGGTCGCGCTGGTGTGTCGCACCAAGCGGCAGGCCCAGACGCTGGCCAATGTGGCGATCCTGATCCTGTCGGCCCTCGGCGGGAGCATGGTGCCGAGGTTCTTCATGCCGCCGCTGCTGCAGAAGCTGGGATGGTTGACGCCGAACACCTGGGCCCTCGAGGCGTACACGGCGATCTTCTGGCGGGACGAGCCTGCGACCTCGTTGCTCTTGCCGTGGGCGATGTTGGTCGTTGCGGGGGTCGTGGGCCTTTGGATCGCGCAGGTTGCCGCCAGGCGGCTGGAAATTTCCTGAGACCATTCGTTCGTTGAAGTGAAAGAACGGATTACGCCGGGAACAAAGATGCTTTTGAACATCGCCCTCATGTTGGGAACTTTGGCCGCCATGGAAGGCGTCGCTTACCTCATGCACAAGTACCTGATGCACGGCCCGCTGTGGTTTCTCCACGAGTCCCATCATCGGCGCGAGAAGACCAGGTTCGAGTGGAACGATCTGTTCGGCGTCTTTTTTGCCGTTCCCTCCATCATCCTCATCTACCTGGGAACCCACGGCCATCCGCCGCTGCTCTGGATCGGCCTCGGCATGACCGCCTATGGCGCCGTGTACTTCGGTTTTCACGACGTCCTCGTCCACCGCCGCATCCGTCATCGGATGCGCCCCCGCAACCCGTACCTCAAACGCATCATCCAGGCGCACTACGTGCATCACGCGACGCGCGAGAAGGACGGTGCGGTGTCTTTCGGCTTCCTCTACGCCCCCCCGATCGATGAGCTCACCCGCCGACCGGCGTGACGATCGCTGAGCCCGCACTGCTCACCGGTCTTCGTCCCCGGGGGCGCCTCGGCTCCTGCGGCAGGAGTCTGGCGACAACCGCACGTCAGGCACGGAGGTTCACGGTCGAATCAGCCGGACGGGTCCACAGATCGTCAGGTCGCCGGGTGGGCCGTGCACCGCGGGAGATCAGCGTGGCGGACAAGCCTTTGGCGGCCAGGGCGAGCTTGCGCGCCTTCGAAGTCGCGGCGCGACGGTCCCACGCGCCCGCCCCCCGTGCACGAATGACCCGCCCGATGTCCTGGTAGACCTCCTTGGCGGTGGCCACGGCCCACGCCGAACGGAACGGCAGGCTGGACAGACCGACGACGGCGGATTCGTAGTATCGGTCGGCCTCGTCGAGCAGCCGGCGGGTGACGTCGAACACCGCTGCTCGGCGCCGCGCCGACCCGATGTCTTCGACGGGGACGCCCTCCTCAGCCAGCCAGCGCGTCGGCAGGTAGACGCGCCCGATGCCGGCGTCCTCCATGACGTCGCGCGCGATGTTGGTGAGTTGAAAGGCAAGGCCGAGATCGGTCGCCCGGTGCAGCGCGTCCTCCTCGCGGACTCCCATGACGTAGGCCATCATCACGCCCACCACGCCCGCGACGTGGTAGCAATAGCGGATGGTGTCCTCGAGCTCGGGGTACCGCCGGCCCTCGACGTCCATGGCGAATCCGTCGAGATGCTCGAGGGGGTAACGATGGGGAATACGGTGGCGCGCTACGACGTGCTGAAGGCCGACGAAGAGCGGGTCCTCGATCGGATCACCGGCGAGGGCGCGACGGGTCTTCTGACGCAGCTCCTCGAGGCGGGCGGCGGCCGCCTCAGTGGAGAGTCCGGTGGCTCCCCAGCCGAGAACTTGGCCGTCGGTCTGGTCGTCGCAGTGCCGGCACCAGGCGTAGAGCATGTAGGCACTGGCCCGCGTCTCGGAATCGAAGATTCGGGCCGCCGCCGCGAAGCTCTTGGAGCCCCGCTCGATGGTCTGCCGGCTCTGCTCGACGATGTCTTGCATCACTCGAATCCGGTGGGCGATCAGCCCAGAAGGTCTCCAATCATGAGGGTCGCGGTGGCCTTGGCAGAGTTGACAACCCCGGGCACGCCCGCACCGGGGTGGGTCCCGGCACCGACGAAGTACAAACCCCCGATTCGTCGGTCGCGGTTGTGCACCCGAAACCATGCGCTCTGGGTGAGGATTGGTTCGAGTGAGAACGCCGATCCCTGGTGCGAGTTGAGCACGTCCTTGAAGTCCGCCGGCGTCATGATGCGCACCGTCTCGAGGTCCTCGGTGAGGTTGGGGATGTAGCGTGTTTCGAGGTACTCGAGGATCCGGTCGCGATAGCGCGGCCCCTCGACGCTCCAGTCGATCGCCGCGGTGCCGAGGTGCGGAACCGGTGACAACACGTAGAACGCCTCGCATCCGGGCGGAGCGACCGACGGGTCGGTCAAAGTAGGTGCGTGCAGATAGAGCGAGAAGTCATTGGCCAGAGACCCGGAGGTGAAGATGTCGTCCAGCAGGCCCTTGTACCTGGGGCCGAACAGGATGTCGTGGTGGGCGAGGTGGGTGTGGCGCTTGCGGGTGCCGAAGTACACCACGACGAGGGACATGCTGAACCGTTTTCGTGCCAGGCGCGCGGCCTCGGCACGACCGTCGGGATCTTCCGAGAGTAGCGATCCGTAGGTGTGGACGACGTCCGCGTTGCTCGCCACGGCGTCGAAGTCCGCGCTCCAGCCGTCGGCCGAGGTCAGGCCGGTGACCCGCCCGTTCGAGGTGTGGATTCTCTCGACCGGACAGTCGAGGCGCACCTCGCCGCCCAGCTCCTCGAACAGGCGGACCAGCGCCTGGACGAGCTCGCCGGTGCCGCCGCGGACGAAGAACACGCCCCAGTTGCGTTCCAGGTAGTGGATCAGGGTGTAGATCGACGACGACGTGAACGGGTTGCCCCCGACGAGCAGCGGGTGGAAGCTGAACACCTGGCGCAGGTGCGGGTCCTTGATGAAGCTGGAAATGATCGAGTAGACGCTGCGGTAGCTCTTGAGTCGGATCAGCTGCGGGGCGACCCGCATCATGCTCCAGAAATCCAGGAACGGGACGTGCGCCAGCTTGGTATAGCCCTCCTGGAAGACGTCCTCGGCGTAGCGCAGGAAGCGGGCGTAGCCGTCGACGTCGCGTGGGTTCTTCTCCGAGATCTGGCTGTTGATGGCGTCGAGGTCGTTCGAGTAGTCGAATCGGTATCCATCCTCCCAGTACAGCCGATAAAAGGGCATGACCGGAAGGAGTTCGGCGTAGTCCGACATCACACGGCCGGCGGCCGCGAAGACCTCTTCGAGGGCTTCCGGCGCCGTGATGATCGTCGGGCCTGCATCGAAGGTGTAGTCGCCTTCCTTGTAGACGTAGGCCCGACCTCCGGGACGGTCCCGCTTCTCGACGAGAGTGGTGTCGACGCCTGCGGCCTGTAACCGTACTGCCAGGGTGAGACCGCCGAATCCGCTTCCGATCACAGCTGCTCGAGGACGTGTCACGGTGCGCTCCTCCCTTCGTTCTCATCTGTACCGTCGCGTGCTTCTCTTCGGCGGTGGCCGAGCACGCAACCGAGCGCGCGACCGATCGGAACCGGGGGCGACCCTGTCACCAGTCGCACCTTGTCCGACCACCTGAGCCTTCCGGCGTAGAAACGACGGATCAGGGGCTCCGGCAGTCCGTAGAACCTCTCGAGAACACGGTATCGCTGATCGGGCTCCGCCGCACGGAACAGCATTCGGTTCAGCAGTCGGAAAAATGCGCTGCGGCGCCACAGCTGCTCCGATCGGCGGCGGGTCCAAACGAAGAGGTCCTCGCTGTTGAACGATGCCCGGCGCGCGAGATCATCCGCCAGCCGCACCGCCTCGGGGAGCGAGTAGCCGGTGGTCGGGTGGAAAAGCGCCGCACGCATGCCACTTCGCGGCACCCCGGCAGGGCCGTCGTCCCAGAAACGGTGAATGTCTCCCGACAGCACGATCGGCAGCACCCCCTGCTCCTCGTCGGTCACCTCGGCAACCGTCCAACCAAGGGCGTGGGCGTAGCCATTGATCGCCGGCAGGACGGCGTCACGATCGAGGTTCGGTGATTCGCTGTACCGAGTGTCCTCGATGAGTAGCGACCTGTCCGAAAAAGGCAGAGTGTAGATGAAACGGTAGCCGTCGCGCTGCACGACCGTTGCATCCATCAGGATCGGGGCGATGAGGCCATGGTCGTCCCTCGTCGTGACGAACCGTCCGATGAACTTCTGGTAGGCGATGTCGAGATGGGGGCTGCGCGGGTCGCCGCGGCCGTCGATCACCGCGGCGGCGCGCACAGTGGAACCGTCGGCGAGCACGACCGAGTTCGGAGTGACCTCACGAACCTCGGTGTCGAGGCGGATGCGATCGCCCAGCGCCGCGGTCACGATTCGTGCGAGATGGCGAGAGGAGACCGTGTGATAACCGCTCGAGAGGGATCGGGTTTTTCCCGGGAAGCGGACCTCATGCCGTGGCCACGAGTGCTCGGCGAACGGGCGCATCCAGCTCCACTGGATCGCGCTCAGATCGTGCTCGTGAAAGGACCATGTGTGGTGCCCACCGAGGGTGGCCCCTTGCTCGACGATGATGGTCTGGACGTCGGGCCGCCGAGCGGCCAGGCGGTATGCGATGAGACAGTTGGCGAGTCCCCCGCCGACCAGCACGAGGTCCAGCGTCACGGTGTCTCCAGCAGCCGCAAGAGCCGGTCGACCACCGGTTCCAGGAGCTCGGGTTCGAACAGTCCTCTGTAGCTCGCGATCAGCTGACCGTCACGGTCGATGATCAGGAGGTTGGGCCGGCCGGTGTCGAGCTCGAGCTCGGTCGCCCAGAGCCGGTCCACGTCGATCAGGATGGAAACACCCTCCGGCACGCGCTCGCGGATCTTGGCTGCCACGGAGTCGTAGGTTGCCTTCGAGTCAGCCGGAACATCCGCAACTCGGAGGAAGTGAATGCCGTCAATCCGCTCGCGCAGATGGCGCTCCCACGGTTTGATGTTGCGCAGGCGTTTGGCGGTGACCGCCAAGACCACCACGACGTGACCGCGATGCTCGGCAAGGCTGTCCTGGAGTCCGTATTGATCGCGGAGCTGCAGACCGCTGATGGCGTCGACCGATTCCTGCGGACCGACAACCACCGCGGCCATGGTCAGGGCGGACACGAGGGACGAGAACAACTGCGCGGGCTCCTGAGGGACGCAATGTATCAGGGCGGCGCGGTGAATTCCAAAGTCTGTGTCCGGAGCCGTCGCCGATTCACTGCGGCGTGTTGTAGAATATCGCGAGACTCAGACTACGTGTTATGAAGGTTTGCCCGTGTCGATGCGCGGTGCGTGCCGCCTGACAAGTGTCACGTGCGACTCAAAACAGAGTAAGGAGGAGAGCATGGAGCATGCACGTTGGGCCCACGAGGCGAAGAAGAACGCGACCTGGCTGATCGTGCTGGGAGTCCTGACGGCGATTCTCGGTGTGCTGGCGATTGCATCACCGATGATGACCGGCATCGCCGTGACGCTGTTTATCGGGGGTCTGCTGGCCTTCATGGGGGTCCTGCAGATCATCGCGGCCTTCAAGTCGGGACAGTGGGGATCGGGCATCATCGGCACCCTCATCGGTCTGCTGTCCATCGCCGCTGGCTTGCTGATGATCTTCCGGCCGGGAATCGGCCTGGCCACACTGACCCTGTTCCTGGCCGCCTACTTTCTCGTCGACGGCATCTTCGAGATCATCGCCGCGTTCAAGATGAAACCAGAGAGCGGCTGGGGTTGGATGCTGTTCAACGGCATCATCGCGGCCCTCCTCGGCTTCCTGCTGTGGCGGCAGTGGCCGGTGTCCGGCAGCTATGCCATCGGGGTTCTGTTCGGGATCCACATTCTAATGTCGGGCATCGTGATGGCCGTCGTGGGCTTCGGCGCCCGCCGCATCACCGACGCCATAGAGGAGACCGTGGAGGACGTCGTCGAGGGAGCGAAGGAGATCGCCGCCGATGTGGCCGAGGCCACGGGTGCAGCCGCCGAAGCGGTGGTTGACACCTCCAAGGACGTGGCCGCAGGCGTCGTCGATGCGGCAAAGGGGATGGTCGACGAGGCGAAGGACCTGGTCGGCGACGAGGACGAACAGAAGAAGGACTAGCAGCGCCTCACCGCGACCGGCAACCTCGTCAGACCACGCGAGGGTCCGAAAGGGCCCTCTACCCTCGTTTGGAGTGGAGCGGTGGCGGAGTCTAGTTGATGCGTAATCGATGACGGTGAGGATGACGATGACGACGGGGAGGACGGCTGGGAGGCTCCCTGCCGGTCGAGGGGCCAGAAGTGGACAGAAGAGGCCCGACTCTCAAGTCGCCAGTTTCGTTGCCAGATACTCGGCAGCCCTGCGCTCGGCCCAGAACACCGGCGCCCATGGCGGACCTTCCACGAAGCCGACATGGCCGCCGGAACGAGGAAAGACGCCCTCGATCAATGGATTCGCAGTGAACTCCCCGGGCGGAATTCCCTCCTCGCTGAGGAACGGGTCGTCGAGAGCGCGGATCACCAGCGTAGGTCGGCGTATGAAGGGCAGGAATTTCCTCGAGCTGGAGCGCGCATAGTAGTCGGACCAGTCGCGAAATCCGTTCAGCGGAGCCGTCCCGAGGTTGTCGAACTCGCGCAACGAGCGCGCCGCCAGGAGCGCCGTCACGTCGATGTGGTCCTGGAGCATGATGGCCTTCGCCCTGACCTTCCGTTGCAGCTTGCGCAGCAGGTAGCGCTGGTAGGCCCGCGACAGACCGCGCTCGATCGTGACGATTCCGGCGGCGAGGTCGAACGGGGGCGAGATCGCGACCGCGGCGCGGACCGCGGCGTCATCCGCCGGATCCCGTCCGCGTTCGCCGAGGTACTTGAGGAGCACGTTGCCGCCCAGCGAGAACCCGACCGCGCCGAGCGGGCGGTCGGGGGACCGCGCCGTCAGGAGATCGAGGATGGCTGCGGGATCTTCAGTGTCCCCGGCGTGGTAGAAGCGGGGGAGTCGGTTGGGCTCTCCGCTGCACGACCGAAAGTTGAGCGCGACCGATCCGAGACCTCTTCGAGCCAGGGCGCGCTGCATCTCGAGCACGTACTCAGATTTCGACGATCCCTCGAGGCCGTGCATGACCAGCACCAACGGCGCGTCCGGAGCCGGCGACCTGCCACCGACCTCGACCGCCCAGTCGAGGTCGACGAAATCGCCGTCCTCGAGCTCGATCCGCTCGCGCTCGCTGACGACGCCGTCCAGTGACCGCAGAAACCTCGCACCGACCGTCTGCATGTGAGGTCCCGGCAGCCACCGCGCGGGATTGAAGTGCCGATTGTCCATGACGAGACAGATGATAACGGCGCCGTCAGCGTGGCGCCCGGCTGTCGAGCCGGGCGTCAAAGGCCGTATCCGCGCATCGCCGCGACGAGCCCTGGCTCGGCGTATCGCCACCGGCATCTGTTCCGCCGGTTTCAGAGCCGGCGTTCGATTCATCTGAATCGGGGGTTTCGGGGCCGCGGTGGACCGATCCGTCCGATGTTCCGTCGGTGGGGATCGTGGCCAGGACGTCGCGCAGCGACTGCCACACGAGTGCACAGAGGATGAGAACGAGGGCGATCGTGCAGGAAAGGGCGCCCTCGGGCCCGAACTGGCCACCGGTCAGCAGCCCGTCACGAGCTCCGGTCACGCCGAAACCATCGATCGGCGGAGCGATCCGGATGCCGCTGATCGGAAACCCCAGGGTCACAATCGAGGCGTTCCACACCCAGTGCAGGGCCCACGCGCCGAGGATGCTGGCCCTCGTCCACACGAGCAGACCGAGTACCAGGCTGATCAGGACGACGTTGAGCACGGCGACCGGCGTGGCGTTCGGGTTGTCGGCATGGACGAGCCCGAACAACGCGGACACGAGGAGGTTCACCGCCAGGCCGGCCCAGAGCCAGGCCCACTGGAGTGGTCCGGGCGGATGATCCATGCCCCATCGCCGTAGCAGCAGTCGGACAAGCACGAACAGCACCGCCGCGACCAGCGTCATGGCGACGCCGCGGAACACCAGCTCCTCCAGCAGTGCCTGAACCGCAAAGAACAGCCAGGTCAGGGCCGGCCCGATCGGGTCGCCTGACGCTGGATACGCCTGCCACCCCGGGCCTTGGCGGTATCCGCCGGCAACGAAGGCCGGAACGATAGTGGCCGCGAGCAGTCCAACGGCGAGCCCCGTCCCTTCTGCCGCCGACCGCCAGGACGGCGTGCCGACGCTCGCAGGCGGCGGCTCGAGTCGGCGGAGCACCCATCGCAGCAGGAGCCCCACCAGCAGGCACAGTCCGAGCAGTACCCCGTCGGCGATCGAGAAGAACCTCATGGCAGAAAGAATCTCGAGAGATGTCATCGCTCATCAGTAACGCGATAGACGGCCGCGGGTTTCCACGGAAGTTATAAAAATTTGAGACTGGATCGATCTTGATGCACGTGATCGTGGTCACGGTGTTCGCACCGGGCGCGGAATATGTTATACAGTGATGGCTCACAAACTGACCACGGGGCGAGCGGGCGGTGTTTCGTCGATGCGCGACGCATCGACCGTGATGGCCGGAGTTCGGACCGTGGCCACGAGGGAGGGTGAGAAGATGATCACTTCAACGACAGAGTCGACTCGAACCGGCCGTGCATTGGCTGTGGTGGCTGTGGTGGCGTTGGCGATGACGGCATTGCCGGCGACCTCCGACGCGACCGCCAAGCTGTGGCTGTACCCAGATACCGACGATCCGCGCATGGGAGGTCATGTCGTCGAGGAGGCGACCTTCACCCTGATCGTCGAGAACGTGGGCGCCGGCGGAGGCAAGGACGCCGACAATACAGCCTACGAGACCGAGCTGATCGTGTCAGTGAACGACCTCTCCCTTCTTGTATCGATCATGCTGGACGGCGATCCGGTGGTGATCGATTCCTACGGCGTCCCGGAGATGCCGTGCACGTTTCGTTCGATACCGCCGCACGGCAGGTACCCCTCGGACTTCGGCACAGAGGCGCTCGGCGATATCGCAGAGGGCGACGAGGTCGCTCTCGAGGTCGAGATCGAAGGAAGCCCAGGCCTCGAGGTGCACTTCGACGCCGTCGCCTACGGCCAGAAGGAGAGGAAGGAATCGGTCGAGTGCTACGACGTGGTCAACCCTTCAGGTCACCACGTCACGGCGATCGTACCCGAGGAGGCGGAGCCGGACTGTCCGGACGTCTCGATAGAGAAGTCGACGACCACGACCGGCGTCGAGGTGGGTGACGAGGTCGAGTACCTGATCGTGGTGGAGACCTCGGCCGAATGCGGCGACCTGACCGAGGTGCAGGTGACCGAGAACATCCCGATGGTGGAGCCGGAGGATGACGGGGATCCGGTCCCGGCCTTCGAGATCATCGCCGCAGAACCCCCGCCGATCGGCCTCCTCACGGACGATCCGCTGGTCTGGGATTTCGGCACGGTGCCCGCCGGCGAGCCGCGGGAGATCATGCTGACGGTGCTGTTCAACGAGCCGCTGGCGGCCGGGGAGAGGGTCGAGAACACGGCGTGCGTGAGCGCGGCCGAGCTCGACGAGCCGATCTGCAGCAGTGCCAGGGTGGCTGTGGGCGAAACCCCTGCCGACGAGACGGTCGGCGGCGCCGGCTTCTGGTGCAACCGGATGCGGCTGGCGCTCGCGGGAATCCCGGGCGCGAGCTACTCGGTGGAAGAGCTCGAGGCGTTGCTCGCCGATGTTGACGTGCTGTCCGACGTGTTCTTCGATGTGGTCGACGTCAATACCGCGGAAGCGGCCCAGGGCGTGCTGTGCAGCCCGCGGGGCGCGCCCCCAGGGGAAAAGCTGCAACGGCAGCTGCTGGCGCTGTGGCTCAACGTCGTGAGCGAGCGGATCGGGGTCGACGTGCCGCTGGCCGACCTGTGCCCCGGCGACGAGCACATGCCGGATGACGTCGATGAGGGGATCGTCACCGTCGGCGACGCCCTGGCGGCGGCAGAGGCGGCGCTTCTGGCGGATGACCCGCCGGCAGAACGCGCCGAACTTCTCCATCTCATGGAGTTGCTCGACTTCATCAACAATGCGAGCGTGGCCGGGGAGGACGGCTGCCCGTCGGATGAGTCGGAGTCGCTGCGAGCGCGGCGCGGGTTCGGCCACCGCAGGGTCCACTAGCCCGGGTCGTACGTGTTCCGTGTCAGTGGTGTGGGACGGGCTCTCGTTCCCGTCCCCGGCCCCGTTCCGTAAGGGCGGGAGGTCCGGGTCCGCCGATCCAGCTGGCTCACGCAGAGAGTCTTCTGGCATGCCCGTCCCGGTGCCGTTCGGGTACGGGAATGGGATCGGCCGACGCCCGAGGTGTGCTGATACGTCGGGACCGGGTTCGTCGTGTCGGCGCGCGTTGGTAGCGCGCGCTACGGTTGCGCGCGGCGGATTGCCGGTCTTCGAGCCGGCCGGAGCCCCGTCCCGTCCCACGTGATCGCGTCGATCTGCGCGGGGTCGTTGGTTACGGCAGCCCCGGCGGCGAGCAGGTAGGTCATGGAGTTGTCGAGGTATGTCCGAAACGCGCTGTAGGGATTCTCAGGATCCGCGCTTGGGTAAGGCCAGGGCGCCGTGTAGCCGCTTTCGATGAACGCCGGAACGAGGATGTGAGTCGTGGCCCAGATGTCGGCCGCGATCGGATCAATGCTGGCGACTAGCTCGTCTCGACGGGAGGCGACCGAATATACGGTCATCGGCCCCAAGTGCGGCTTCGCGTTGACCCAGATGCAGTCGAGGATGTTCAGATCCGCGGTGCCGATTTCTGCCAGGAGTGCGCCGAGGACGCCGTGCCGGATGGCGTTGTGGGAGTCGGTGCCGAGGCTGTCGGTGACGACCCCCATGTAGTTCTTGACGCAGGCGGTCACGCCGTAGGTGGAGTGGTGGGACTTGAGCACGGGGACGTTGATGAAGGTGAGGCGGTCACGGTCGTAGCTCTGGTCGACATCGGACCAGATGCCGTCTCGAAGGCTGATCTTGGTGCCGAACTCGGTCTCGAACTTCGGGTAGGAAACGCGACCACCGACGTGCGCGTCGTGCGGATAGACCACGTAACCCGACCGTTGATCGCCGTCGCTGTACTCCGTCACCTCGTCCATCCGGATGTCCGTCCAATCAAACGTTGAGACCCGGTGGTCCTGATCGCGGAAGCGGGCCACCACGTCGTACGGCGAGTGTCTCCTGTCCTCGGCATTGTTTTCGGCCCGGTCAAAGTTAACCACCGAGGCGAACTGGGCATTCTCACACACGACCACCTCGCCGGTGAAGCCGCCAGGATGGGCGATGATGGCCCGCACCAGCCCGTGCAGCAGGTCGACGTTGGTGCCGCCACGCTGGGACCACTGGTAGTTGATCTTGATCACGACGACGTCGTCCACGCCGATGATTCCGTCAGGCCCGCCCAGCCGAGACGGGGTGGTCGAGCGGTAGAACTTCAAGCCGTTGCGGCCCATGAGATCGATCAGATTGTCGAGCCCGGGGAAGTGGTCGCCGTCGCGCTCGGCCGGACACTTGGTCACGTGGAACACTTGCGATCGGTGATCGGCCGGTGGTAGCAGCTTCGCGATCCCACGGCCGCGATCGGTCACGCCGTGGCCCCAGGACGCCAGTGCGACGAATACCCCGAGCGCGACCACGGCGACGCCGATGGCCGTGAATGCGTCGGCCCGCACCCGTCTGCGCACGGCCACGAGCATGGCGACCAGCGGCGCGACCACCAACAGGAATCCCGTGGACAGTGCGGCTTGCTGACAGGGGTATGAAAGTCTGCTCGGTCTGAGACCGGTGCGCATCAGCAGCCAGCCGAGCGAGAGAAGTCCGGCAACTCGTGGATGCGTCAGCAGCCGACGAGGATCGGCGCGTCGAAACGGGCTGGATTGCCGATCTTCGCCATCGCACGATCCGTGCTCGAGCTGAGCGCAGCGCTGAGAGTCCATCATGCCATCCTCTCGGCCCCGCCGGCCAGCACGCGAGTCCGTGCTGACCACTGCGAAGCAATCGGGTTCGCTCGTTCGACACCATTGTATGCCGGTTCCAAGCCTGCAAAGTCGTCTCGACGGGCGTGGCGAGCAGATCGGGACACGTTCATGACGGCTTTCGTCAATGTGGAAAACGGGTGGTATGCGGCGGCAAGGTGTGATCGAGCCATGCCACCTCTATCCACCGGCGGACCGAGTTGATCAGCGAAATGCCCGTTGCGTGTGCGATTTCGTCGACGGAGATCACGCGTTCCTCGATCTCACCCTGTTCGAGGAGGTGGCCACGAAAGGTGCCCGCCAGCAGACCGCTGCTCACGGCAGGCGTCACCAGGACGCCATCAATCCGCAGCACGACGTTTGCCATCGTGGACTCGGTGACCTCGCCGCGTTCGTTCCATAGCAGCACGTCGTGGCAGTCGGGACGGGTGGCGAGCGCGCGCGTGTAGGTGGCCCGCTGCGTCGTCTTGAACCGGAGCAACGGATCGCGGGAGTCGATCGGTTCCTCGGCAAGGCCGAGGCGGACCGGGCGTCGGCCCGTGTCGGATTTGACCGGGTCTGCCTCGATCGACACGGCACCATCCGGCGCGACCAGGAGTCGGACCCGGTGTGGCTCGGGTGTGTACTTCTCGGCTCGGGTCTTGAGCGTGGCCCGGGTGTGATCGTCGCTGAACGGTCGAACGAAATACGCCGCTGCATCGGCAAGTCGCCGGAGGTGTCTGTCGAGCAGGAAGTAGCCCCCGTGAGGGTCCCACAGCAGGGTCTCGAGGAGCTCGAACCGAGGCGGAGGCTCGACGAGCACTCTGGCCTTCACGACACACTCACGGTACTCGTCGTCGGGGTCCGAGTCCCACACAATCCCTCCTCCCACTCCGAACACGAGCCTCTCCGAGGCGGGATCCACCACCGCCGTGCGGATGGCGACGTTGAAGTGCGCGCGCCGGCCCGGCGCGACAAAGCCGATCGCCCCGGTGTACACGTCGCGGGGGCCTCGCTCGAGCTGACTGATGAGCTCCATCGCGCGGATCTTCGGTGCACCCGTTATGGACGCCGATGGAAACAGGGCTTGCACCACCTCGACCAGCGACGTGCGCGTTCGCGCCCGAACCGTCGAAGTCATCTGGAGCACTGTCGGGTAGCGTTCCACGGTCCACAGGTCCGACACGTGGACGGTTCCGACCTCGGCGATTCGTCCCAGATCGTTCCGAACCATGTCCACGATCATGAGGTTTTCGGCGCGGTTCTTCTCCGACACACGAAGCCACTCCATTTGCTCCTGGTCCGACTCGAGGTCGAGACCTCGGGGCGACGTGCCCTTCATCGGTCGGCAGGTCACGTCGTGGCCGTCGAGCGCGAAGAAGAGTTCCGGCGAAGCGCTGCAGATCGTGAGGGTCCCGAGGTGGAGGTAGGCGGCGCACGAGGCTTGCTGGGCGCCGTGGAGGGCCACGAACAGCGATCGGGGGTCGCCGCGGAAAGCAGCGGTGAGTCGTTGGGTGAGGTTGACCTGGTAGCTGTCGCCACGAGCGATGTGTTCTCTGATGGCGGCCACCAGGAGTGCGTACTCCTCGTACCCGAGTGAGAAGCCTGGATCGTCGAGGTGGTGCTCCCCGCAAGGCGCGACCGGAAGAGTGGCGCACGGTTCCGCGCTGGCGAACAGCGCGAAGGACAGCAGGGGAAGCTCGCCGGACGGGGCGCGCACGCGCATCGCGGGGTCGAAGGCCGATGCCGCCTCGTAACACAGAAAGCCGGCCGCGAACAGGCCACGCTCTTCGACCGCCCGCTCGACCAGATCGAGTGCGGTACACACCTGGTGCGCGTCGAACGTCTCTACGACGTCGACGCGGTTGCGGAACTGCATCCAGCATCCTCGAACGCTGTCCCGAATCACCGCTCGCTCGATCATGTTCGGTCATGGAGAGTATCTCATCGGGGGAGAAATCGAACGTGGAACTCGATTGACCGCACGGATCGCACATGAGATCAGCTTGAGTTGGGGCTTCGCGCGGCCTACAATCGGCGCACCGAAAAGGTGGGGGACAGGAAGATGGGATCCACTATCAACGAGCGGTTCTTGGATGTCGTGGGTCGTCGGGGCGAAGCGTCGGCGTTCATGGTCAAGCGCGACGGGACGTGGAGGACGTACTCGTACGACTGGATGCTGGAGCAGGCGCAGCGGTCCGCGTTCGGGCTCCGCAGCCTCGGGTTCGAGGCCGGGAACCGGATCGGCATCCTGGCCGAGAACCGGCCGGAGTGGGCCACCACCGATTTCGGTGCCATGGCGGCGGGCTGCGCGCTCGTCCCCATGTACACGACGCTGATACCGGATCAGGTCGCCTACATCCTGAACGACTCGGAGGCAAAGGCGGTGTTCGTGTCGACCATGGACCACCTGGAAACGGTTCTCTCGATCCGCGACAAGCTGCCCCACCTGCGCAAGGTCATCGTGTTCTACCCGGAAAATCTCGAAGAGGACGACTTCGCGATCAGCCTCGACACGCTGAAGTCGCACGGCGAGGGGCACACGTTCGAAGAGTTCCAGGCCATGGCGCGCGAGACCGGGCCCGACGACACCGCGACCCTGATCTACACCTCGGGCACGACCGGGGATCCAAAGGGTGTCGTCCTGAGTCACCGGAACTTCATCGCGGAGTTCGAGGCGGTCGAACCGTTCTTCGAGGGCACGGTTGAAGACATCGTGATGTCGTTCCTGCCCCTGTCGCACATCCTCCAGCGGGTCACCGACATGTATTCGCTGCTGTTCGGGATGAGGGTCGCGTACGCGGAGAGCCTCGAGACGTTGGGAGAAAACCTCAGGGAGGTGCGGCCCACCAGCATCGCTGCGGTACCACGCGTGTACGAGAAGATCGCGGGCAGGATCCTCGAGGGGGCGGAAAAGGGCTCGGCGCTGAAGCGGAGGCTGTTCAACTGGGCGCTGGATGTCGGCAGACGGTACCGACGCGCGGAAGCTCGAGGGTCTGTCCCGTCGGGGCTTGCCGTTCGCCACGCGATCGCGGACCGGCTGGTGTTCGGCAAGATTCGCGCTGCGACGGGGGGACGGATGAGGTTCTACGCCGCAGCGGGCGCGCCGCTTCCGGCCGATCTTGCCGAGTTCTTCTACGCCGTGGGCATCAAGATCCTCGAGGTTTACGGCATGACCGAGTTGAGTGGTGCCGTTACGGTCAACACGTCCAGCGAGTTTCTCTTCGGAAGCGTCGGCAAGGTGTGCCCCGGGGTCGAGCTCAAGATCACCGAAGAGGGGGAGGTCTGCGTCAGAGGTGACCTGGTGATGCAGGAGTACTGGAACAAACCCGAAGCGACGGCGGAGACCATCGACGCGGACGGCTGGCTGCACTCCGGTGACGTCGGCCACATAGATGACGACGGGTTCGTGTACATCACCGATCGGATGAAGGAGCTCATCGTCACCGCGGGAGGCAAGAACGTGGCACCGCAGCCGCTCGAGAACGCCCTCAAGGCGGACAAGTACGTCGGCCAGGCAATGGTGATCGGCGATCGCCGCAACTTCATCAGCGCGCTCATCGTGCCCGAACGCGAGGTGCTCGTATCTTGGGCGGCGGAGCAGGGCCTGTCGCGAGACGTTGCCGAGCTGTGCCGCGACGAGCGGGTGATCGACCACTTCACACGGATCGTGGAAGAAAGGATGGCTGCGTTTTCCAGGTACGAGCGGGTGCGTGAGTTCAGACTCGTGCCGGAGGAGTTCACCCAGGAGGCGGGCGAGCTGACGCCGACCCTGAAGCTCAAGCGGCGAGTCCTGCTGGCCAAGTACGAGGACCTCATCGGTGGGATGTACGCGGCCACCAAACCCCGGTGAGACAGGCGGGCCGGAGGCGGCTACAATCGGCGAATGAACCGGAACCGTCAGTACGAGGCACTCGAGGCCTCCGAGCTGTTCTGTCCAAAGTGCCGGGAGTCGCGCCCGGTTCGCCGCCACCTGCTACTGGTGCTGCCGACCGGGAACAAGTACGAGTACCGCTGCGCGACGTGCGGAACCGCTGTCGGTGGCAAGGACGACGGCGACGCCAGCGAGTTCCGAGAGATTCTGCGCGGCAGGCGGCTCGTGGAGTGAAGTGACCAACCGCCCGCCCCATCAGATGCGAGATGCGAGGCGTATCCGAAGGCGAAGCCGCACGCCGAAGGCGAACCCGGATCCCCCGCCCACACGGAGTGAATCGCCGGAGGTCGGTGGACCGCCGCCTCAGATGGTTGTGGATCTGGTAGGGTAGAAGAGAAGGAGGCTCGCTTGGCAAAGAGGGGCGGAGGCTACAAGTTCGAAAAGCGTCGCAAGGAGCTGAAGAAACAGAAGAAGAAGCGGGAGAAGCTGGAGCGTAGGAACAAGCTCCCTACCGAGCCCGAGAAAGATCTTCCCGCGGACACGGTCCCACCCGTACAGAGCCCCGACTGACACCCTTGCCGGCGTGACCACGGGGCTCCCCCTGATTGTTCCGCTCGCCGCTACTGGACGGTGATGCGCGAGCCGATCCCGTCAGCCGAACCATCCCAACCGGGGACGAGCGTGCCCGTGCAGCTCGGCCGGTTTTGACCTGCCGCGGTCATAAACTCACTCGGCAAATCCACTTCCATCTCCGGGTCCGAGACCTCACGCGATGCCGTGCGGCCAATCGGGTGAGAAAACGGACGGGGATGCGGACACCATCAAAAGATATCAAGCATCCTTGACATTTTGTCAAAGAGACTTTACATTAATGTCAGGTTGACTTGACATCGGAGGCTGAAATGAAGGCTCGGATCATCAATCACGTGAGGGAGCGGCGGGCCGGGATGGGGATGACCCAGGAGGATCTGGCGGAAGCGTGCGGCGTGAGCCGCCAGAGTATCAACTCCATCGAACGCGGGAAGTATATCCCCAGTCTGCCCCTCGCCCTCAGGTTGGCCGAGGTCTTCGGATGTGCGACTGACGATCTCTTCGAAAGGGAGGAGGCTCGATGAACACGCTTCTGGATGAAAGGTACTTTCTGCATCGCTACAAGGCGACCAGCCACGCCGGCGTCGTGATGGCGATGTTGGTGGCGGGGCTCTTCATCTACCACCAGCTGCATGACCACGTGATTCGCTGGGAACTCGCCGCGATTCTCGCCGCCGGCGTCGTCACCAAGGTGATCGCGATGATCTACTACCGAAGGAGGGAGTGATCATGCTGGTACGGAAGCTCCGAGCCGAAGGCAAGCTCGATGGGGGCGTCGGTCCTGTTTCCCTGGTGCTGGGGCAGGTGGCGGCTCTCGCCGCGATCGTGCTCGGCCGATTGGCCAGGGAGAGCGGCAGCGTCGGTCTTCCCTTCGGTCTGTCTCTCGGCGACTTCTCGCTGGGGTTTATGGCAGGACTGGGTGCGACGTTCATTCTCGCATCGACCCCTCTCTCGTTGACGCGCCGACGACGTACGACGTCGAAGGGGACGAAAGGGCTGCCTCACGGAGGGAATAAGACATGAGACGCCACGCTGTGTTCGCGGTGTTCTGGATCGTCGTGATCGCCGGTTTCGCGCTCCTGGTTTTCGGAACCTGGTGAGACCTCGGACCGGCATTCCAAGAGGAGAGTCACTGTCGGTTGATGGCCATGGGATACCTCACCAGCGCCACCGTCGCGTCCGAACCGTGGATCGAGCGTGCCCGGTCGATGGCGTCGTCGACGGTCGCCGCCGCCTCGAATCCGAGTTGCTCGACCAGGGCGGGGTGCCTCGCGTGCGCCACGTAGACCCTGGCCGCGTGTCGCAATCGCTTGAGGGGATAGGTGGCCATGATGCCGTGCACAGGGTGGAACCCGAACCGGTGGCGGTAACAATCGATGTAATTCCGCCGACCGGCAAACTCCTCCTCGAACCGATCGCGGATTTCGTAGGGGTCGCGGCTGTCGCTGAGGACGCGGTCCCACACCTCGCGATAGGACGGATGGTGGACCTCGTCCCACTCGTCTTCACAGGGGCTTGCGAGAATCACCGTGCAGCCAGGTTTGCCGAGCGCCTCGATGACGCCACCGAGGTAGCCGAGTCCTGTGGACACCAGGGTCAGCAGGGGGTTCATCGCGGCGAATGCCGCGTAGGGGCTCCACTCGGGTACGCCGTAGCAGACGATATCCGCGCGGTCTGCGAGCAGGGTCCGTCGGGATTGACCGCGCGCCGCCTGCAGCTCCAGCACCTTGGCGCGGGTCGCCCCCACGCTTCCCGCCCACATCGCGCCGACCTGCAGCGGGTTGGCGAGTACGGTCTCGACCTTGAAAAAGTGATCGGCGCCCAGCCGCTGCTCGCACAGTTCGCCCATATCGTCGAGCACCTCGTGCATCTTGTTCTTTTCGGAGGACATGGACATGGCGTCAGGGGTGTGGTGCGCCCGGATCGACCGGTAGCTGGAGAGGCCGACACAGATGGACTTCCAGCCGCCGTTGAACGCCCGCCAGCAGACGGTGTTGAGGTAGATGCACAGATCGGTCTCGACGGCGAGTCGGTTGAGCTCGACCACGTGCCCACCGGCGGTCGTGCCGAGGTGCACGATGGTGTCCGGATCCTCGGCGTCGTGGCACCGCAGCCGTCCGTCGAACCGGTCGATCAGACGCCTCCCGATGATCTTGCCGAGCTCGTCGCGAGTGAACTGGCGGTGGAGCGCGTTGGCGCAGAGCAGGGTGATGTCGGATTCGGCGACACCACCGGAGACCAGCTGGTCGACGATGCGATCCAGTCCGACCTCCCACACCGGCGCGTAACAGGGCACGGTCGGATCGTCGAACGCGATCGTGACCCTGGAGCCGGGCTTGACGACCTCGGGCAGTGGGGGCCGGTCGATCGGACGCGCCAGGGCCTGGTCCACCGTGTGTCCCACATCCGGCATCGGTTCGAGCGGCAGGGTCGGTTCCTGTGTGACCGCGTGCACGTTGTCGTCCAACCTCACCGGCACCATCTCGGTCCCGCAGACGATCTCCATCTCCGCCATCGGGTGCCTCCTCGTGGATCGCGTGTGCAAGCATACGTCGTCTCCCGACGGGCACGCCAGGTGGCGGGAGCGTTGATGGCGCTGGGAACAGAACCGAAACGGGTGCGTAGGTTTGAGTAATGTCACCGAACGGGAGAACTGAAACACAATAGGCGAATCGGAAGGAGGAGCAGCCATGGACGACGGGAGCGATCGCCCGAGCTACGAGCCGGAGGGACCGTTGACGGATCCGGCGCACCGGTCGCAGAGGTACAGTGCCGCGAAGAGGCTCTGGATCGCGTTCGTGTCACCGGCACAGGTTTTTGCCGACATCAAGGTGAAGCCGACGTGGGTGCTGTGCCTGGTAATGATAGTCATCCTGGGTGTCGCGATCCAGTTCGTGGTCGTTCCCCACATCGACACCGAGGCAACGCTGCGCGCACGCCTCGGGGATCGGGCTGACGAGCTGAGCGACGAGCAGATCGACGACATCGTCCAACGGGGAGAGACGTTCGCGCAGTATGTCCCGCTCATAGGGGTCCTGGTCAGTCCGATCGCGTGGGCATTGATAGCAGCGGTGTTCTTCCTGATGCTGAAAATCGTCGGCTCAGACGCGGATTATCCGCGGATCTTCTCGTCGACCTTGCACTCCTACTGGCCGGCGTCGGTGATCCAGATGGCGCTGACAGCCGTGCTGATCCAGAGGTTCGACACGATCTCACAGCAGGAGGTGCCGAACGTGGTGAAGTCGCACCTCGGCGCCCTGCTGTCATCGGACGCGCCGGCGTGGGCGATCTCGGCGGCCAGCACCATCAGTGTCTTCAACATCTGGATTCTGATCCTGCTCGTGATCGGTTTCCAGATCGTCGGCGGCATCTCGCGCGGCAAGGCGATCGTGGCGGCGCTGGTACCGTGGGGCGTGTGGTTCGTGGCCAAGGCCGGCCTGGGTGCGCTGGCGGGGTAGGTCGAGAGATCACCGGCTTCTGATCGGGACTGGCAGGTGAATATGAAGAGAGTGCTCATGGGGGTCGGTGCAGCCGTGGTCCTCGCGCTCATCGTGTGGGCGAGCCTGCGCGACGCGAAACCGCGCGGCGATGAGGTCCAGGTGCAGGCCACCGAGCGTCGAACCGTGTCATCTCGGGTCAAGGCGACCGGCGAGATCACCCCGGAGAAGAGGGTGGACATCTCGGCCAAGGTGGTGGGCGAGATCATCAACCTCTCGGTGGTGGAGGGCCAGGAGGTTGACGCCGGACAGCTCCTGGTGGAGATCGAGCGGGACCTCTATGAAGCGGCACGAGATCAGGCGCGTGCCGCACTCCGTCAGGCCGAGGTTTCGGTACGGCGTCAGGAGGTCCAGCTCGCCGATGCCGAGCGCAACCTTCGCCGTGTGACCGAGCTTCACTCGCAGGAGCTGGTGAGTCAGGAGGTGCTGGACGCGGCCCACCTGGGGGTCGACACGGCGCGGGTCGAACTCGAAGTCCAGCAACACGCCGTCGATCAGTACCGATCCGGATTCAAGCGCACCGAGGACGATCTGGCACGAACGACCATTCGCTCACCTATGCACGGCATCGTGATCCAGCTGAACGCCGAGCAGGGTGAGACTGTCGTGCCCGGCTCCACCAACTTGCCCGGCTCGGTGATCATGACGGTCGCCGACATGTCGACGCTGCTCGCCGAGGTCGAGGTCAACGAGGTCGATGTGGTGGATGTCGTGCTCGGCCAGACTGCCGAGGTCGAGGTCGATGCACTCGGCTCCGAGTCGCAGGCGGGCAACGTGGTCGAGATCGCCACCTCGGGACGAAGGGACGTGGCGTTGGGCACGATCAAGTTCCTGGTGAAGGTGGCGCTCGATGATCCTGATCCAAACCTACGGCCTGCGATGACCGCCAAGGTGGACATCCTGACCGCCACCCGCGGGGACACTCTGACGGTGCCGATTCAAGCAGTCGTCAAACGCGCCCTCGAGGACGACGGCGGCGAGCTGAAGGACACCGAAGCCAAGGGGCTCGACAAGGTCGACGTGGTGTATCTGATCGAGGACGACGAGGCGGTGGTGCGCGCGGTCACGACCGGGGTTGCGGACGATCTGTTCGTCGAGATCACCGAGGGCCTGGACGAAGGCGACGACGTCGTCGTGGGTCCATACCGGACGCTCAAGAACCTCCACGCCGGCGATCGCGTGTGGTTTGCCGAGGCGGACGAGGACGAAGCGGACGACGCCACCGAGGAAGACGTCGAAGTGCGCATCGGCTGATGCTGATCTCCATCCGCGACCTCTGCAAGATCTACCGCATGGGCGAAGTCGAGGTGCGCGCACTCGACGGTGTGGATCTCGAGGTCGAGGCGGGAGAGTACCTCGCGATCATGGGCCCCTCGGGATCGGGAAAGTCCACGCTGATGAACCTGATCGGTTGCCTCGACACACCGACCTCCGGCAGCTATCTCCTGAACGACCAGCCGGTGTCGGGCCTGGAGGACTTCGAGCTCGCTCGCATTCGAAACCGTGAGGTCGGATTCGTGTTTCAGACCTTCAACCTGTTGACTCGGGCAACGGCCCTCGCCAACGTGGAGTTGCCGTTGATTTATGCACGGGTGCCGGCGGCCAGACGACACCAGCTGGCCCGCGACGCACTCGAAGAGGTCGGCCTGGGCGATCGTATCAAGCACAAGCCGAACGAGCTCTCCGGCGGCCAGCGCCAACGCGTGGCATTGGCCAGGGCGCTGGTCAACCGACCTTCGATCTTGCTCGCCGATGAGCCCACGGGAAACCTCGACTCGCGAACCTCCGGGGAGATGATGGTCCTGTTCAACGAGCTCAACGCCGCCGGCAACACCATCGTGTTGGTGACCCACGAGGAGGACATTGCGGCCCACGCCCGGCGCGTGGTGCGCCTGTTGGACGGGCGGGTCGTGAGCGATCGATCGGTGGCGTCCAAGGAGCCACAGACATGATTTGGGACAACTTCCGGATCGCGCTCCAGGCCATCCGCGCCAACAAGTTACGGTCTCTCCTGACCACGCTGGGGATCATCATCGGGGTCGCAGCGGTGATCGCCGTGGTGTCGATCGTCCAGGGGCTCAACCACGTGATCGCGGTTCAGTTGGAGGGCGTCGGCGCCACCTACATCAGGGTCCAGTGGAGGGATGATCCGAACGATCCGGACCTCGCGGGCCGCGAGGTCACACTGACGTATGAGGACGGCCTCGCGATCGCGGAGCGAGCAACGGCGATCGAGCACTTCAGCCCGATCTTCTTTCGTGGTGAGCGGGTCCACTTCCGTGATCGCCAGCACGCCACGACCCTGTTGGGGGTCGGATCCGCCCACCAAGAGGTCAACAACCACTGGGTCGAGCGAGGGCGGTTCTTCTCTCAGCTCGATCTCGACCGTCGGGCTCGGGTGTGCATCGTCGGTCTGGACATCGTCGACGAGCTGGAGCTCGGGGACGATGCCCTCGGTTCGCAGCTGATCGTGGGGAACAGCAGCTTCACCGTCGTCGGAATCATGGAGGAGATGGGCGAGATCTTCGGCCAGAGCCGTGACGACCTGATCCTGATTCCGGTCACGACGGCGCGTGATCTGTACGGCCGGGACGCGTTCAACCGGCTCATCCTCGACTTCCAGGCAAGGACCGCGGAGCAGGTCGAGCTGGCGAGGGACCAGATCATCGAGGTGCTGCGTGCCCGGCACCAGATTCCCGAGGGCAAGCGCGACGATTTCCGGGTGGTCTTGCAGGAAGAGATCCTCGAGACCAGCGGCTCGATCCTGGGCACCGTGACCAGCGTGGTAGCCGGGGTCGTCGGTGTCGCGCTGCTGGTGGGCGGCATCGGCATCATGAACATCATGTTGGTCTCGGTCACCGAGCGGACGCGCGAAATCGGCGTGCGCAAGGCCGTGGGTGCACGCCGAACCGACATCCTGATCCAGTTCCTGATCGAGGCCGTGACCCTGTCCCTGCTCGGCGGGGTGGTCGGCGTCGTCGCGGGCTGGGGGTTGGGCGTTCTCGGGGCACGCGCGATTCCCGGGTTCCCGCCGGCCCATGTGCCGCTGTGGGCGGTCGCGATAGGCTTTGGGTTCGCCGCGCTGGTTGGAGTGTTCTTCGGCACCTATCCGGCGGCCAAGGCCTCCGCGCTCGATCCCATCGAGGCGCTGAGATACGAATAGCAGTTCGCTTCGCGAATTGCTGTGGAATGGAGAGGCACTTCGCGGCGCACGGCCCTCGAGAAGGGCTTGAGGCCTTGAGTGGTTCTCCAAGACTGCTCCGTGAACTCCCCCGGGTCCCCAAGTCCCCAGGCCCTCGGTGGGCGGGTGGCCGGCTCCACCCGACTCTACCGTGCCAGGGCAATACCTTCAGCGCTCGGGTTCAGCGCAATCTCGTTCGGCAGGTAGGCCCCGTCCAGCCATACGATGACCTGTTTCCCGAGCTGTCGCTGCAGCTTGACGATTGCCTTGTTCATCGAAGTGGGCGACGTCACATCCTCCGCGGGCCCCCACGCGTTCGAGTACCTGTCCGGTGCCGTGGTCCACGCCACGAGTGGGACATTCAGGGCTCTCAGGTAATTCCGAACGTCCTCCGGTGAATCTCGGCTCGACCGATCGGGGTCGGAACCGAGAACGAGCAACACTGCTCGGGGGGCGGGAGAGTGGGCCGCGTGCAGCCCGGCGACTGCCACCGCATCGGCGATCTGTTGTCGAGGGCCTGGCGGACGGATCATCTGGCCGTGGCACAGCAACCACATCAGGCCGTCGCGGAAAAGTACGAACGGTTCCGTCACGGGAAACAGTTTGAGTTGGTTGACCGTCGGAGCCGACGCCCTCGGAAATGCCGACAGGAGCTGCACAGTTCCGCTCGATGCCTGGCTCTCTGTAAGTCTGCGAACGGTCTCAACGTTCCTCTTCTCGGGGCTGAGACCGTGCGGGAAATCGGAGTAGGCGCCACCGTTGAGACGCCGCTCCTGGATGGCGTGCAGGACATTGTCCGCCGACGTGTCGGCGATCATGACGAGGTTGGGCGGAGTCTGTTCGATCGCCGTCACAGCGGCGGGTCGTCCTGCGGCGAGGAGGCAGCCTTCGAGGTCACCGGCAGACAGACGGCGCGTCCGTTGGACCACCACGAGTGGCACCGCAGTCAATTCGGTACTCGTCTCGCCGCCCCCGGGACCGCCGAAGCTCACCTCGGAGTGGGAGACCAGCCCGCCGGCGAAATAGACTCGGGCACTCAAGAAGTGGATCTCGCCCGGATCTACCGGTGGCAGAGAGATTCTCCGGGGGTCATCGACTTCGATCGATACTCCGTCGAGTCTCGCCTCCACCGAGATCGGTTCGAGGTCCTTGGCGCTCTGCCAGATGATGCGCGCGGTCCTCGATTTCGAATCCGGACCCTCTTTCAGAACGATTGACGATTCCACCGGTGGTCGGGGGAGGTTGACGACCTGCCGGTCGCGGGCGCACTCGTTCCCTGCGGCGTCGAAGGCGATCGCCTCGAGCACCAGCGGACGGAGTGTGCCGAAGTTGCAGGTCACACTCCAGGGCTTGCCGTGGCGAATGCCGACCGTTTCGCCATCCAGCCGGAACTCGACCGCGGCGACGTCGCCGGTCACGGCCACCTCCACGATCTGTGGTCCGGTGACCAGCGTCAGAAACAGGGTCACGAAGGTGACGGTGGCGTTGCTCACGATTCTCCACGCGTGCGCCGGCAGTTCGTTGGATCGGGTGTTCCGAAGCCATTGTACGTGTCCCGCACGTGGTTGTCTCCGGGCCCATGACTACTCGGACGGCGAGGGCCGCGCCATCCCACGACGTCTTGCGACCCTCACGACGATGGACACGCGATCTCGAGCACGTCGCCG
>JBFELO010000056.1:0-28286 GCA_041552055.1 Candidatus Sulfomarinibacteraceae bacterium
AAAATACGCGGCCCGGGCGTCAACCCGGGCCGCGTGTGATCGGGGTCATACCGAGTTATCTGGGATTCGCGAGGTCCCGTGGTCTCGCGGGCGCGGCTCGTCTCGCAGGCTCTCGAACGGGAGCGGAGCGTTTGAGATCGGGCATCGCGAGCTCGAGCAGCCGCTGATGGGACTCGAGTGAAAACACGACATCCTCCGCCTTGGCCGCCGGCACCGGAATCGGAAACGCGCACGGGTTCGAATAGAGGAACTCGGTCATGTCGAGCGTGGTGATCCCCGAGCCGAACTCGTCGCGCAGGAACTCGATGAACTCGGCGGCGAGGATCGCGTGGCCGAGCTGTTGCGGGTGGAGGAAGTCGTAGCCGAAGAACCCGCCGAGCAGAGCCTCGCCGGTGATGTCGAACCCGCCGAAGGTGAAGCCCTCACCCATGGTCGCTTGGTCTATGACCCCACCGGCGTCGAACACCTCCAGGCCGAACGCGTCCGCGGTGTCGTAGACCACCTGATTGACCGCGGCGACCTGTGCCTTGATGGCGGCGGTCTCGTCCGCTCGCAGCACGTAGCCGGGCTGTCCCGTGGCCAGGTCGAAGTCCTCGGGCAGTGGCGGCGCGCCCGGGATCAGCGCGCCCAGACCGTAGCCCATGCCGATCAGCTCGGCGCCGCTCGCCAGTACCCGCGAGGTGGGATCCAGCGGGCCGTTGCTGCCGATCAAGGGAACGACACCCAGAAGGTGGTGCGTGATAAACGGTGCCACCGAGGTGGCGAACGGCAGCTCGGTCACGTCCGGGATCGTGACCAGCACGACGTCAGCGGTTGTGGAGGTGACCAGGGCTCCCACCGCCTGCTGGTAGAGCAGGGAGAAGAAGTCCACCGGGGTCATGGTCACGCCCTCGATCGGCGTGGCGGTGAGCACCGCGGGCAGGACGTCGTTGGTGCCGATCCATACCGTCACGAAGCTGGGGTCGAGGCCGATGGCCTGGACGATCGCGGGGGTCGGAATCGGCTGTCCGGTGTCCGGGTCGATCACCGGTAGGCCGTCGGGTCCGAGGACCACCGGCGATCTGAGGATCAGATCGTGGAAGACGTTGTCGGTGTTGCCGGCGAGCAGGTTCGTGATGTCTCCGACGGTGAACACCATGTCGTACGTCGTGGAGAACGGTATCGCGAGGTTGTTGTACGGCCTGGGCAGGAACGCGTTGGTCGGCAATCCGGGGTCGTCACTGATCGGCTCGAGAATCGGTGCGTCGCCAAGCGGTGTGCCGAGCTCGATCCCGACCAGCTGCTGCAACGCTGGCAAGCCGGGTTCGCTCACCAGGGGCGACTCGAAGTCACTGACACCGGCCTCGCGAGCCACCAGCGCTGGCCAGGCGCGCTCCTGGTAGCAGTCCATCAGGCCGAGGTGGCTGAAGCCGGCCGCCATGCTGTCGCCGAGCACGACGTAGTTGCCGAGGTCCTGAGCCCCCGCCGGCGCCGCGCCGAGGAGGGCGACCACGCTGAGTGCGAGAAAGGTCCTTTTCATGGTTGTCCTCCGTTTCAGAACTTCCACCCGAGCGAGGTGGCGAACAGGGGCGACTCGGCCTTGTAGCGGCCGTCGAAGCCAACGATCGAGGTGCCCTCGGTCGAGCGCCAGTCGGTGGTGACCAGCTGGGCGCCAAGATCGAGCCAGAAGCTCTTGCCCTGCCAGCCGATGCCGAGAGTGTACACCTCGCGGTCGGCGTCACCGAGCAGCGGAGTCATCGACTCGATCGGCTGCGGCGTCTCGTCGTACTCGTAGCCGAGCTGGAACCGCCAGTGGCGGGTGGCCCGGAACTCCAGCCCGGCGTGGTAGTGGTCCGCATCCTCGTAGTTCTCCACGAGGGTCTCGTTGAACTCGGGATATCCCAAGAAGACCAGGTTGAGCTCGTCATAGACGCTCCACCCCATGGTGCTCCACTGGCCGGACAGGGTCCACTTCTCGTTGCTCCACGCCAGCCCCACGGCCCACATGTCCGGGTAGGTGATCTCTGTCGTGCCCCTGACCGTCTCGCCTACCGGAATCTGTGCCTCCACGAGCTCGTCGAGGTACGGGTTGCCTGTGGCGTACTGTGTGAACTCGGCTTGCCCGTCGTACTGCACCGTCACCTCGGAACGGTACGACGCACCAAACGAGAACCCCTTGCCGAGGTCGGCGAGGAAGCCGGCGTGCCAGCCCCAGCCGTCGTTGTCGCTTCCATCGGCGTAGATGTGGGCCCCGGCCACGGGGACGACCTCCTGGGCGAACGGATCGACCAGCGGCACGTCCCGTTGCAGGTCGATGGTGCTGATCCGGTAGTCGACGCCGATGCCGAGCGACAGGTAATTGGTCAGCTTGAAGGCGAGGTTCGGCGAGAAGTCGATCGTTTCGAGATCGACGCGCCTGGAGATGAAGCGACCGGCGAAGTCGTCCTCCCACCAGGTGCCGAGACCGAACGGCGCCAGGATCGAGAACCCGAAGCTGGCGCGGTCGCCGAGCGGCGCGACGATGTACAGGTGAGGCACGTAGAACTCCTGGTTGACCTGACTGGCGGTATAGCCGTCGCCCGGGTAGGGCGACACGCCTTCGAAGTCCTGCTCCGGCTGGATGAATGTCACGCCGAGCATGAACTGAGAGCCCTCGTGGGTCTGGAACGCGAGACCGGCCGGATTCCAGAACATGGCGGCCGGGTCGTCCGCGACTGCGACGAACGCCCCGCCCATGGCCCACGATCGTGCGCCGGTCTCGAACAGCGCGAAACCCGCCCCGAACGACAGCGACGGAACCATGAGCAGCACCGCCACGGCGGCAAGCTTGATCCTCATGACGTCGATCCTCCTTCCTTCGAGCGCGTCTGGACGTTGCTTCTTCTCATGTTGTCTGATGTCAGACGACCCATGCTATCGGCGCCCGTGAGAATCGTCAATACGACCGGCCGTCGGAAGCAGAATCCGAACGCCACAGAGGCCGCGGCGCTCTGTCGTGCGAGGTCGCCGAAGTGAGTGCGTCAGCCGTCAGCCGATCAGGGCTGCCACGACGTCGGCAGTGTTGGTGAAATCCTCGAACACGGCGTGCGCCCCTGCGCCACGTAGCTCCTCGGCCGTGGCACCGCCCGTGGTGACCGCAACCGCGGTGGCTCCGTTGGCGATTGCGCACTCGACGTCACGCGGCGTGTCGCCGATGATGTGGACGTGCCGTCCGAGGCCTATGGGAGCGCCGGCGAGGTGCTCGGCGCGGGCGACCGCAATCGCGGGCAGGGCGACCCGGTGCTCGGCGTCGGATCCGAACGCCCCGAACCGGAAGAACCGGTCGAGCTCGAACCGGCGCAGCTTGATCCGGGCGGTTCGCTCGAGGTTGCCGGTCAACAGCCCGAGCAGTACGTGAGGCCGCCGCGAGAGGGCGTCGAGGAGATCTCGAGCGCCGGGCAGCAGTACGGCCGGAGCCCTGGGCATCTCGACAGAGAGGAGGCGCTCGTAGTCCTCGATCAGCCGCGGCAGGACCACCGACGTCGTGGTCGGACCGACCCCGATCCTGTGAAGTATCTCTCGCAAGATCAAAGGGTCGGTCTTGCCGTGCGGGACGATGCCCGCGGTCGCGTTGCGCACGCCCAGCCGTCGCTCGACCGCCTGCTCCATGGCCCGGAAGCCGGCACCTCCGGCCTTCATCAGGGTCCCGTCGATGTCGAAGAGTAGGAGATTCACGCACACGTTAGGATACCGAAAACGGAGGCCGGGAGCGCGGCCACCCGCCCGGAGCAAGGAGCAAGGAACGCCACCTCCCATCCGGATCCGCAACCTCGTTTCCCGGACCGGTCCCCGGACGTGTCACGGCGTAGCGTGAAACGCGAAGCCGGATCCCCACTACCGCCAGTCGGGCTCGGGTTGCGGGGCATTGTCGAGAATCTCCTCGATCCGCTCCATGACCTCCGGGACCAGGCGGGGCACGACGTCGATCGCCTTTAGGTTCTCCTTGAGCTGCTCGCTGCGTGAGGCACCGAGAATCACCGTGCTGACGTTGGGGTTGGCCACGCACCACGCAACCGCGAGCTGTGCCATGGAACAGTCGAGCTCGTCGGCGATGGCGGTCAGACGTTCGACCTTGGAGATGTTCCTCGCGGCTTCATCGCCTTCAAAGCGCGAGCGCAGCCACTCGTAACCGGCGAGGGTGGACCGTGACTCCCGTGGGATTCCGGAGCTGTACTTGCCGGTCAGCAGTCCGCCGGCGAGTGGGCTCCAGATGGTCGTGCCGAGGCCGATCCTCTCGAACAGCGGCGCGTACTCGCGCTCGAACCGGTCGCGGTGGACCATGTTGTATTGCGGTTGCTCCATCAACGGGGGGATCAGCCGCTCGCGACGCGCGACGTGATGCGCCTCGAGGATTCGCTCCGCGGGCCACTCGCTGGTGCCCCAGTACAGGGCCTTGCCCTGGTCGATGACGTGGTTCATGGCGCGAATCGTCTCCTCCACCGGGGTGTGCAGGTCGGCACGGTGGCAGAAGATCAGGTCCACGTAGTCGAGCCCGAGTCGCTCGAGTGCCGAATCGGTGCCCTCGACGATGTGTTTTCGAGAGAGTCCCCGCTGGTTGGCACCCTCGCCGCCCCAGTAGATCTTGGTCGACACCAGGAACTCGCTGCGCTGCCAGCCGAGTTTTCTGAGCGCTGCGCCCATCATCCGCTCGGCCTTGCCGTCGGCGTAGACCTCGGCGTTGTCGAAGAAATTGACGCCGGCGTCGAACGCGGTCTTCATCAGCTGTCGCGCGGCGCTCTCGTCGAGTTGACTGCCGAACGTGACCCACGCCCCGTATGACAGTGCCGAGACCTGAAGACCCGAGTTTCCGAGGTATCTGTACTCCATTGCAAATCTCCTCTCGAGGTGGATATTGAACCACAGCCGCGGCTGTCGGCAAAGGCGGCCTCAGCCGGTGTTTCGGAGACCACGAGCGATGCCCCGCACGGTGGTGAACAGTGCCTTCTCGAGCCCGGAATCGTCGCGGTCACGCTCCCGCCAGCGGCGCAGGAGGTCGACCTGGACCAGGCTCATCGGGTCGACGTACGGGTTACGCAGCCGGATCGACCGTTGCAGGATCGGCTCCCGATCGAGGAGTTCGCTCTCGCCGGTCAGCCGCAGGACGAGATCTCGGGTGAGTTCGAAGCGATCGCGAACGATCGGGAAGATTCGTTCGCCGGTCTGTCCGGCGAGTACGGCGTAGCAGGCTGCGATGTCCATGTCGGCCTTGGCGAGCACCATCTCCACGTCCGCCAGCAGGTTGGCGAAGAACGGCCACTCGACGGCCATTCGTCGCAGGCTCTCCTCACCGTGGCGATCGAGCGCCGCGGCCAACCCGTCGCCGACTCCGAACCATCCCGGCAGCAGGTGACGGCTCTGCATCCACGCGAACACCCACGGGATCGCGCGCAGGTCCTCGACCCCCGAACCGGAGCGTCGGGACGGCGGACGTGATCCGATCGGCATCCGTTCGATCACGTCGATCGGCGTCGCGGCGCGGAAGTAGGCGAGGAAGTCCGGGTCGTCGTGGACGAGCTCATGGTAGGCGGCGCGCGCACCGTCGGCGACCGTCGCCATCACTGCGCGCCACTCCGCTGCCGGCGTCGGCATGTGGTCGCACAGCGCGGTGCTCTCCAGAACCGCGCCGACCATCAGCTCGAGGGTCCTCTCAGCGATCTCCTCGAGGCCGTACTTGAGGTTGATGATTTCGCCCTGCTCGGTGACCCGCAGGCGGCCCCTGACGGCGCCGCGTGGCTCTGCCAGAACCGCCTGCCGGGGCTTGGATCCACCGCGGCCGACGGTACCGCCGCGGCCGTGGAACAACGTCAGTCTGAGACGCGTGGCCTCGGCGGCCGCTACCAGCTCCTCCTGGGCGCGGTACAGCGCCCATCGCGACGCCGCGACGCCGGAGATCTTGCTCGAGTCCGAGTAGCCGAGCATCACAACCTGGTGATGGTCCCGATCGGCGAGGTGCCCACGGTACAGCGGATCGTTGGTCATCGAGCGGAGGGTGGACGCCGACGTCTCGAGGTCGTCCACGGTCTCGAACAGAGGTGCCACGTCGAGCGGCACGGCTCCGGAGGTGTCGACCAGGCCAGCGATGCGGGCCAACAGGAGCACCGCCAGGACGTCGTCGACCCCGCCTGCCATCGAGATGATGTACGGTCCGACCGCCTGTTCGCCGAACCTGCGCCGGGCCTCCGCGATCGCACGGAACACGTCGAACGTTCTCCGAATCTCGTCCCCAGGGGGGACATCGGTCGATCGTGCATCGCTGGCCAGGGCGGCCTGCACGGCGAGGGCCCGCTCTGCCGGTGTGCGCTCCTCGAGGTCGGGTTGGCCGATCACGGCGCCGACCACACGGCGGTGCACGAGGGCGTCCTGGCGCACGTCGAGAGTGGCCATGTGAAAGCCGAAGGTCTCGACCTTGCGGATCAGCCGCTCGACGCCGCTGAGGCCGGCGTGTTGGCCGCGGTGACCTCGCAGGCTCGCCGCGATGAGCGCGAGATCCTGCCGGAAATCGTCGGCTGAGTCATACCTCGCGTCGTCGTCGTGCTTGGTGGCCTCGAGTCGTGCCCAGAGCAGCCACAGCAGTACGCGGTACGGCATATCGTCGTACCGCTCTGGGATCGATGCGGCGACCTCGGGCAACATCTCGCGGTATCGACGACACGTGTCGATCACCTCCGGATCCATATCGATCCGCGACCGCGACTGACTCAACCGGTCGAACAGCCGGCGGACATCGCGCCGGTAGCGGTCGAGAATCAGTTCGCGATGGCGCTCGAGGGTCGCGAGAATGGTTTCTGGACCGACGAATGGGTTCCCGTCCATGTCCCCGCCGACCCACGATGCGAACCTCACCGTCGGGCCCGCGGAGGCCGCTGTGATCGCCGTCCCGAAGACTCTCTCGAACGCGACCTCGAACTCGTCGTGGAAGGTCGGTGCCACCCGGTACAGAACTTCAGATAGGTAGAACGCGGCGTGCTCCACCTCGTCCGCCACGGTGCGCCGCACCGCCGGCTGTTCGTCGGTCTGCCACGCGCTGCTGATGATCTCCCGCAACCGGCGGATCGATGACTCCTCGTCCGAGGGAGAGCGGTGCTGTTTCTCCATCCGATCGACAAGCTCGTCTGCGACCCTGTGCTCCTTGGAAAGCAGGGTTCTGCGGGTGGCCTCGGTCGGGTGGGCGGTGAAGACGGGCACCACCGCGAGCACACGCGAGAATTCCGCAACCTGATCGGCGGTCAGGCCTTCGCCGTCGAGAGTCTGAAGCACGGCGGCCATGCTTCCCGGCTGGGGCGTGTCGGAGCCGAGCGCGTACTGACGACGTCGCCGGATGCGATGGACCTGTTCCGCGACGTTTACCAGCGAGAAGTAGGCGGAAAACGCTCGCACCAGTTCACTGGCTTCGATCGGATCGTGCCCCCTGAGCAGTTGCTCCAGGTGGGAGATCGGCTGGCCGGTCGTCCGGTGACGAATGGCGGCGGTGCGAGCCGCCTCGACCCGATCGAAGAGCTCCCGGCCGCCCTGCTCTTTGAGAACCTCACCGAGCAGGTTGCCGAGCAGGCTGACGTCTCGGCGGAGCGGCTCGTCGGCCTCGGGGAAGGCGATCCAGCGATCGTCGGACATGGTTGACCGCAGGCTACCACGGACGGCGCGGGACCCGGCTGACAGCAGGGACCAGAAACGCGTTGGCACCGAGCCGCCCCACCACCAGTGCCACGGCCGCGACGACGACTCCCACGCCGTCGAGGACGAACACCCCGAGAACGAGAGCAGACACCGCGCCCACGACTTCGATCGCGGTGGCCCACGTGATCCTGCCGGTGTCCTTCAGGCTGACGAGAATGCCACGCTGGAACGACAGCAGCACCGTGAGGCCTGGAATGATCGTGAGTATGCGGGTCGGAGTCAGTGCGAACCGTGCCAGGTCGGGGGTCAGCCCGGAGACGCGCTCGAACCAGATCGAGGACAGCGGCGTCCAGGCAATGAGCGCCAGGCCGACCACAACGGCCGCTCCGAGCAACGCGGCAAACGAACGAAGCGTCGCGTATCCCTCGCAGTGGTCTCCCATGAGGGCGATCCCGACCTCCTGATAGGCGAGGCCGACGGCGCGGAAGATGAACACCAGCGAACCTATCACCGGCATCACCGCCAGCGACTCGAGAGAGGCGCGACTGTGGCCCATGAAGAAGGTCACGACCGGGTGCAGGCCGAGGGTGAGCAACGAGGTCAGTGCCAGCGGGTAGTAGAACGTGGTGACGGAGCGGTAGGTCAGGGGTTCGTTGTCGAGTGGCTCGGAGCCTTCCAGCAGCCGCCTCACGGTGCCGTGGGCCATGATCCGGCTCACCACTGCCTCCAGCATCACCCCTGCCGAAAGTGCCGCTGCTCCGACCCAGCATCCCTCCATTTGGGGGAGCCGGAAAAGAAGGAGCGCCGTGACGGCCATCGCCGCCAGTCGGACCACGGTTCCGTAAGCCACCCGTCGCGTCAGCCCGTGACGGATCAAGACGCCCTGGTAGAAGCGGCGGAAGCCGATGGCCGAGGGCCACGGCAGCAGGAGCAGCGTCGCCAGGTGGGTGCGGTTTACCACCTCGGGCGGCAGGCCGATGAGTCCGGACGCGACGACGTTGAACACGGGCGGCAGGATCAGCACCACCATGGCGAAAGTAACCGCCGCGTTGAGGACCGCGGTGAAGGTACGCATCTTGAGGTAGGAGGGGCGATCGCGGACCAGCGCGGTGGCGGCGCTCATGATCATGATGATCGGCGCCTCGACGATGAGCGCGAGCGAGAATGCGACGCCGAACGCGGCGAGGTTGTACTTGGGTTCGGCGAGGCGGGCGATGACCGCGGCTAGGAAAGGCCCTTCGGTGGCCATCATCAGCCAGGTGAACGCCAGTGGGAGCCAGAACACGAACACCCGGCGCAGCGAGAGGTGAGTGGGGTCGGTCACGTCGACATGGCGGCGGCGGCCGCGGCGGAGAGCATAGCAGGGGGGCCCCCGCCCGCCCGTCCAGATGCAAGATGCAAAATTCCCCCGCCCGCCCGGCAAGGCGCGCGCCCGGCCGCGCGCTCTTCGTCTTCATCTTCGTCTTCATCAACAGCGTCTCGGTCACATGGGCTGACGAGTACCCGAAGCGCCCTGTCCCCAGCGCGCTCCCCGAGGGTGCCCCCTTAGAGAATGTTGGGCCCGCGAGGCCTCCCGATTGGTGACGTCACCGTCGCCTCGACGCGACCTCTCCCCAATGCGCTCCCCGAGGTTGCCACCTTCAACAATCTCGGGCCTGAGACGCGCGGCTGAGCGGTGCAGAGAAGGTCCCGAGATTGTTGAAGATGGCACGCCCGCACGACGCGCTGTCATCGGCGTACTACTGGCATCGAGCATCTGACACCCGAGGTGGTCTCTGCGCCACATTCGGCGTCTGCGGTTGGCTGATTCCCCTCATCCCCTCACCCCCAGGCCGCGCAGCGGCCGGCCATCCCCTCACCCCGTACAGCCCAGATGCAGGAATCTCCGCTCGCCGGGCCTAGAGACCCTTTTCTTCCGGAGGCTCGGGTTTCTCCAAGGACTCCTCGGCGTCGCGTCGCTGCAGTCGCTCGAGGTGGCGGCGGATCGCATTCTCGGTATCGCGTCGGGCCTCCTCGAGGTGGCCCGGATGCTCGTTTGCGTACATGTCCTCCGGGATGTTGCCGGTGATCCAGCTCGGGTTCATCGGGTAGACGTGTGGATGGAACAAAACCGAGTAGAGGTGCCAGACCAGGATCGCGAGCGATGCCAGCCAGGCCTCCCAGAAGTGGATCACCAGCGCCACGTCGAGCACCCCCTTGGGCAGGAACTGTATGAACCAGTTGTCGAACCAGAGCATGAGGCCGGTCACCACCATCACCGCGGTGCCCCACACCAGCGCCCAGTACTCCGCCTTCTCCACGTAGTTGAACCGCTGCACACAGTCCATCTTGCGGCCCAGGCCGAGGTTGTGCAGCATCCGGCGCACGAAGAACGTGAAGTCGCGCTTGATCGGCATCATGTCGCCGAGGAACCTGCGCCCGCGCCCCGTGGTCAGGTAGAGCACGTGCCACGCCACCGTCAGGATGAACGCAACTGCCCAGATCCGGTGGATCGTGCCGCGTACCTCGAATCCGCCCTCCCAGCCGAAGAAGAACTGCGCCACGAACCCTTGATCGTAGCGGAGGGCGAACCCCGAGATCACCAGTGAGATAAACGAAATCGCCAGCAGCGCGTGCTGGAGCACCTCATCTATCCGCATCCGCATGACCTGCGGCCGCTTCGCCAGCACGTCGCGCAGGTGCCGCTGCAGGTCGATCAGCCAGTGCAGCACCATCAAGCCGATGATCACCGTGATCGCCACGATGTACACATTCTCGACGAGGTCGGCGATCGGCGTGCGCAGGCCCTGGCCGCCGATGCCGTGGATCGGCATCGCCGCCATCTTCTGCGAGATCCCCGGGTGGCACTCGCCGCACGTGGTCTGCA
Source organism: Candidatus Sulfomarinibacteraceae bacterium (assembly GCA_041552055.1). Classification (GTDB taxonomy): domain Bacteria; phylum Acidobacteriota; class Thermoanaerobaculia; order Thermoanaerobaculales; family Sulfomarinibacteraceae; genus JBFELO01. The sequence continues at coordinate 10,499 of JBFELO010000056.1, forward strand.
AGTTGTCCGGGTGGACTGTGGAGGTCGGGTCCGAGCTCGGCAGGATGCGGTGCACGCCGTGGCACGAAGCACAGTTGGCCACGTGGGTGTCGCCGGCCTTGCTCTTCAGGCCGTGGTAGGAATCGATGAAGGTGGTCAGGCGCTGGGTCTCCAAACCGTACTTCTCGTTCAGCACCGTCGACTCGTGGCAGGGCGAGCAGGTCATCTCGGCCACCTTGGAGCGCGAAACCGGCGACAGCGGGTCGTCCGGCGACAGGATGCCGTGCTCGCCGTGGCAGTCGGTGCACACCGGGGCATCGGTCTCGCCGCGCGCTACGAGCCGACCGTGGATCCCCTCCCAGAAGTCGTTCTCGATCCCCTTGTGGCACTTGCCGCAGGTCTTGGGGATGTTGAAGTGGTTGATGCTCGAGTCCGGGAAACCCGGCGCCAGGATCTTGTGGGCGGTCCCGTTGGACGAGTGGCAGTCGTTGCAGCTCGCCGCCACGTACACCCCTCCCCTGGTCGCCTGGCCGTGCACGCTGCTCTGGTAGATGCCGATCGGGTGGTCGATCAGGATCTCGTACTTGGTCGTGAGGTCGATGTTCTCGTGGCATTTGCCGCAGGTCTCGGGAAGGTTGACCGGGTGGGTGCTCGACCGCTTCACGCTGGACGGCAGCACGTCGTGGTCGCCGTGACAGTCGTGGCAGTGGGGGGTGTCCTCCGACACACCGACCTCCCCGCGGCCGTGCACCGTATACTCGGCCGCCTTGTCGTCGTGGCAGCCGCTGCAGGCCTCGCACTGCGTGCAGCCCGCCGACTCGCGATGAGGCACGGTGTCGCGGTCGGTGTGGCAGTCGAGGCACAGGAACCCGGCGTGGACCGAGTGCGAAAGGTCATCATCGAACTGGGTTCCGTGGGAGCTCTCCTCGTGGCAGGTCGCGCACGCCGAGCTGTCGATCGGCTCGTACTCGTCGTCGGACTGTGCCATTGTGCCCGGTGCGGCCAGGACAAGCGCGGCGCAACCGACTGCCATGGCGATGGTATGCGGCCAGCTCCGGATGCTGTGGTTCGACATGGCCGACCTCCCCGAGGTCCTGGGTGTGGACCCTTCGAGAGACCCACGCGGCTCCTCTCGACCTTGCCCTTAGACTGTCCTGACGCGACTCCATTGTCAAGTCATTTGACCATATGTGCAATATAGTCTCAGATTCAACGTGAATCTGTAGGATGTCAACGACTCGACCGTGGAGGCTGATCCACCTGGCGAGCAAGAAAAATGGGCGGCAGCCGGAGCTGCCGCCCGTATTGATTCACTCTGATGAACGCTACTGTTTCATCAGAATCGTGGTGGCGTCGTTGGTCACGTCGTCGATCACAGACGCCGACGTCAGGATGCCGTAGCCCTGCGTGACCTCGACCAAGGCATAGCCGAAACCGAGGTTGGGCCTGCCGGCGCGACGCTTGAACGGCTGGGTGTCCTGGTAGACCATGCCCGAGCCCACCTCGAGGGTGTAGCTGTGGAGCTCGGTGCCGTTGTTGGCGTAGAGCGTGATCCTCACCGCCGCGGTGTCGAGGCCGGTGTTGGTCACGCTGATGTTCGTGCGGAAGACGCCCTCCTCCTGGCGCAGACCGAGCAGCTGAGCCGCCTGGCCGGTCGCCAGACCGGCGCCGCCGGGATAGCCTTGGAGGAACTGACCGAATGTTCCGCCGGTGGGTGACTGGTTGAAGATCCTCGCCACCACCTCGAGCGGCTGATCCGAGCAGATCTCGAGCGCGCCCTTGCCGTCCTCGATGCCCATGACACCGACGATGTCCTCGAACACGCCCTGGGAACCGGCCGCGATCGAGTCGTCGGAACTGACGTCGCCGGATCCGGTGTGCAGCACGAACTCGACGCCGGCCGCCGAGGTGGCCAGGTTCCTGGCCGTCACGTCTGTGCGCCAGACGCTGTCGGCGTCGCCCTCGATGTGGGCCGCGATCTCGGTCCAGTAGACGTGCGACGAGACGCACGCAACCGCGCCGGGGACCTGCCCCTCACCCGGAGCCCCGACGACCGTGTCGGGCACGCCGGCCTCGAGGTCCATCATGGCGGACTCGGTCGCCTCGAGGATCGCGGTCGCGAAGCGCGCGTTGTGCACGCCGTGGCTGCCGTCGGCGTGGAGCAGGAGCCAGTTCCAGCCCGACTTGAGCAGCCGCCGGTCGGCCACGGTTTCGAGCGAGAACGGGTCACCCGAGCCCGGGATCACGTCGATGTCCGGGATCCGGTGTGGTCCGACCGGCTCGCCGCCGACGTAAAAGGTCAGCGCCTGCCGTCCGCGGGTTTCGAAGAACTCGATGTCCTCGATCTGCGACATGTCGGTGATCAGCGCCTCGCCGTTGACGTCGATCGACCTGCCGAGCCCGAGCTGCTGCTCGACCAGACGGGAGTAGCCGGCTTCGATGTACTCCAGGAGCTCTTCCATGTGCTCCTCGAACGGCTCCTGCACGCTCTCGGCGGTGACCGACTGGTGGCAGTCTGCGCAGATTTCGCTGCTGGCGTAGAAGGTGTGGTTGGTGCCGCTCTGGTTGTACGAGATGATGTCCGGCGGCGGGGTCGCCTTCATGTGGCAGTCCGCGCAGGTGTCCTCCAGGTTCGAGTGCAACCCGCGGTTACCGACGTTGACGAAGTAGGCGTTCTGCCCCATCAGCACGTCGGTCTGCGCACCGGGGTGGGGGGCGCGTGCCGACTCCGAGGTGCCGGCGTACTCCTCGAACGTCGAGTCGTTGCGCAGGCCGCGGCGGCTGTTGTGGCAGGTCATGCAGACCGCGCCCGAACCCACGTCGGTGGCCTGAAACCCGGCCGCCAGCATCGCCGTGTCACCCAAGATACGCACGGTCGCGTTGTTGTCGTCCCCGGACACCGTGCCGATGTCGTGCGGGTCGTGGCACGCCTGGCAGGTCTGCGGGTGGGTCTCCTCTGCGGTCCAGGTGACCTCCACGTCGACCTCGGGATCGGCCCCGTACTCCTCGACCCACTGGATGAAGCCGTTGGCGGTGTGGCAGCGCGAGCAGGAGCCGCTTTCGCCCTCCTCGATCGCCAGCTCGTAGTTGGCGTGCGCGCTCAGCTGCCACTGCTGGAACCGGCCGTGGCGCGGCGGCTCGCCGTGGCAGACGCCGCACATGCTCGACGACAGCGTGATCCTCGGGTCGCCGTTGGAGTGCGCGATGCTGTCCTGCGGGCCGTGGCAGTTCTCGCACTGGATGTTGCTGAGCTGCGCGGTGTGGGAGAAATCGTCGACAACGGTGTTCCAGTTCTCCGGATCGGCGTGGAAGGCGTAGGTCGCGTCGGGATCGTAGTCGTCGGGTGACTCGAGGCCGTCGAGCTCCATCAGGAATTCGAGATAGTCGTCGGCCTCGTCGATTCCGCCGTTGTCCGTGTTCGGGTAGAAGCCCACCGTGTGACAGGCAAAGCAGCCGGTGCTGTAGTGGGTGTTGGTGTTGAGCATGTTGGTGAAGATCTCTGCATGGCCGGTCTGCGCCCACTCGCTGAACTTGTCCGGGGCGGTCGAGTCGTTGTGGCAGCTCAGGCACGCGGGGTCGGACACCGGCCGGCCGTCCTCGTCCTGGCCCACGATCACACCGCGGTAGGTGCCGCCGTAGATCCGCAGGGTCACGGTCTCGCCGGACTCCATGTCCGTGACCTCGACCCTGTATAGCCCCGGCACGTCGGGGACGAACTCGGGGTTCCGCGTGCCCGCGTCCATCAGCTCCGCCGACGATGCCGGCGGCAGCGTCAGCATCCAGTCGTACGACTCCTGCTCCTTGCCGTTGAGGAGCACCGGAGCGCCGATCGGTACCGTACGGATGCCGGAGGTCCACACGTAGTGCAGGTGGGTGAGTATCTCCTCGTCGAACACGTAGGTGCCGGACGTCGTCCGGACCTCGAGCTCGAGCACCACCGCCTCGGCATGCTCGAGCGAGTACGGATCGATACCGACCACCTCGAACCGATCCTGCAGGCCCGCGGAGAAACCGTGCTCATGATCGGGCGGCGGCACGTTGGGCGGCAGCTGATCCTCGCTGAGCGGCGGCTCGTTGAGCACGTGGATGAGCATCTCCTTGTACTCCTCGTCCGTGCCCAGCACTGCGGTCACCGTGGAGCTGCTGGTGCCGCTGAGCGCGGCCTCGGCGCCGCCGACCTGGGTCCAGCTCTGCCCCTGCAGGCTCGACCCGTCGTTGATGGTGATGTCCGCGGTGACGGTCACGGTACCCCCGGGCACCGCATCGCCCGCCACCTCGAAGTCGACCTCGACCGGGTCGTCCTGGGCAAACCCCGGGATGGCGGTCCACGCCAGCGCAACCGCCAGCAGCACCGCGGCCCGTCCAAGCCTGTTCAAAACCCTTGCCTGAATCACCTTGTACCTCCCTCCGTGTTCTTGAATCTCCGACTCGGGGAATCGCATCACGGCCGTCGAAAGGCCGGTGACCCGGTGGAGCGACATCAGTTGCGCCATCGGATGAACGCCGCGACGCGATCCGCGTCATAGTCCGCAAGCGAGAAGTTCTGTTCCGAGTACTCGCGCGTCTCGTACTCGAAAGCTATGCCGAACGCCTTGGTGAAGTCGACCCCGACGCGGGCGAACGCCCGGTCGAGCTCGAACGGGAAGCTGCCGTCGTTTTCGAACGCGGAGTAGCCGAGGGCGAGATCGAAGCGGGAGGGGTGCCACTGCAGGCTCGCCTCCAGCAGCTTGCCGTCCTCCTCGTGAAGTGACTCGCCGATGCTCAGGTCCTGGGGCCGACGTATCGCGATCCTCGAGTCGGTCGTGTAGTTGTCCCAGGCGAGACGAAACATCAGATTGTCGGTCGGGGTCACGTCGAGATCGATCGCGTAGTGTTCGGTCTCGGCATCGTAGCCGACGCCGGACGAGTTGTTGTCGGTGTCGATCTTCTCGGCGGTGCCGAGCAACCGGAACCACTTGGTGATCTGCGTGTCGACCCGCGCACGCATCCGAAGACGGCTGGTGTAGTCCGTCCGCACCACGATCTCGTCGGAGTCGTCGCTCATCACGTCGAGCGAGATGCGGGTCTTGCCGAAGAGCACCGCGGCGCCCGCACCGAGGCTCGTGATGTCACGCTCGAACGATCCGCCCTGGCCGGGTCCGACCAGCAGCGAGGCGTCCGGCGAGAGCGTCAGATCCTGGTCGTTGAAGTTTCCCTCGGCCCACAGCACGAGCGGACCCAGGTCGCGGATGTTGATCCGCGCATTGATGATCTCCTCCTCGCGCTCGTAGCCGTTTTCGAGGTCCAGCAGCTGCTCGACGTCACGAGGGTCGAACCCGCTGAAGTTGAGCGTCTCCAGGTACAGGTTGGACACCATGGCCCAGCCCTTGAGCTCGCGGTGCCGCCGTTCGTAGCCGACGCGGAGATCGGTCCGCGAGCCGAGATCGAACTCGAGCCGGAGCTCGCCGCGCCAGCTCGGGTTCTCGGTGCGACTCTCGATCGACTGGTCGAGGCCGCCGAACAGCCGGCGCAGCTCGAACGATACCAGGCTGCCGCTGAGCATCTCGGAGGAGAAGGTGTCGGATTCATAGTCCGCCCGTGCGTACGACGCGATCAGGCGCGCCCACTCGGTGAACGGCCCCCGGATGTGGAACGTCGTCACCGGCGTCTCGGCGTCGGTTCGGACTGTCCGATCGAAACTGTCCATGGAGACGTCGACGCCGAGTACCGGGTTGGAATTGTTGCCGCCGCCTGCGCCCTGGAAGAGACCGAGCGAATCGCGTGACTCGAACTCCCGCCAGCCCTGAATGACCGCGCCGTTGAAGCGACCCGCGACGAAGGCAAGGCCGGCGTAAAACTCGCTCTCGGTCTCCTCGAGGTCCGAGGTCAGCTGGAACTCGTCGGCGCCGACGTGGTAGGTCGTGCGACGGGGCCCTTCGATCCTGTTCCAGCGGTAGCCGACGATCGGCGTCAACTTGTGTCCCGGAAACAGCTCGAGCTCGAGGTCGACGATCTCGCGGTCGCGTTCCCACGTGTGCTGCCCCGGGATGATCCCATCCTCCACGAACGGATTGGCGAACGCCGGCAGCGCGCTGTAGGTCTCGTACCGGTTGTAGAACAGCCGAAAGCGATAGCTCGTGCCGAGGCCCATCTGCAGCCGGAAGCGGCCGGCCGGGTTGCCGCCGAAGCCGGCAGCTCGGATGCGGAGGTCGTCAACGAAGGACGCGTCCCCGGAGGGGTCGACGAAGTGGAGCGAGAAGTTACCGAGCACGAAACCGTCGTCCTGGTTGACCTGGGTTCGGTACATGTCCTCGTTGCCGGTGATGTCGACCCACTGATAGCCGGCCTCGATGTCGAAGCTCGTCGACTGCGCCCGGGCCTGTTCGGCGACCCCCACGATCAGAAGGAGGGCAAACGTGGCGACGGTGACGTTGCGAATGCTCATCGTCCTCCTCCTACTTGGTCAGCGCGGGTGACAGGTTCGAGCCGTGAATCGCCACGTGGCACACCGTACACTCGCGGTAGCGCGGACTGCGCAGGTCGTGGAACGCCGGCGGCTGGGAGCCGAGCGTGCCGCCCTCGATCTGGCTGTGGCACTCCAGGCACAGCTGGTCGACGCGTGAGCGTTTCAGTGCCATCGGGTTGGACGACGCGTGCGGCTCGTGGCAGGTCATGCAGTCGCCGGTCACGTCCGACACGTGGGGGAACACGAACGGCCCCCGCTTCTCCGCGTGGCACGTGACGCATGGACCCTCGCCGGCGCGGTTGACCACCAGGCTGTACTCACCGGAGCCGCCGTGCGGGTTGTGGCACGACACGCACTCGAGGCCTCCGCGGTCGAGCCGGTGGCCGTACGGTCGGCGGAACGAGTTTGACTGGGCCGCGTGGCAGGTCGCGCACACGGCGTTCGGACTGTCGTGGAGCAGCGCGGGCTGTGGTGTGTCGGCGGGGTGGATCGCGTGGCACGAGTCGCACAACACCTCGGTGTCGCTGTGCGTCGACCGCATCGAGAACATCGTGTGGATCGTCTGGTGGCAGCTCAGACACAGCTGCTGACCGGTGAGTCCCTGCGGTTTTACGATCAGAGAGGCGTCACCGCCCTCGTCCATGTGCGCCGTGCCGTTGCCGTGGCAGATCGTGCACGACGGCGCGCCGCGCTCGCTGATCGAGTGCACCGTGCCGCGGTATGCCGTCACGATCTCCTCGTGACACATCGCGCAGTCCTCGGACGGATCGTCCTGTGCCTGCGCGACCACCGCCGATCCGAGGCCGACCAGCACCAGAAGGGACCCGGCGCTCAGCAAGCGGATCAACTGTCTCATCCCCTCCTACCTTTCGCTCTCACCGCGGGCCCGGCCGCTGCCGGCGCAGACCCGCGGATCGTTGGTCGGTTCCCATCAGCGCGCGTGGACCTTTTCGACGGAAAACTCTCGGTCGTCGCCGTGGCAGGACGCACATGACTCACCGAACGGCGCCGTATTCACGTACGCGTGGGCCGCGGCATCGACCGTGCCGTGGCACGGCAGGCACGCCGCCGCTGCCGGCAGCATCGGCGTGTACCAGTCCCGCAACGTCGGGGTTTCGAGGGCGTCGTCCGTCACCGGCACGGAGTAGGTGCCGGGCAGGTGGCAGGCCTCGCAGTTGCGCCGATCGCCGGGGTAGCCCACGTGGTTGTAGTTGTTCTCCGAGCCGCGGAAGCCGTACACGGTGTAGTCGAGCACGAGCTCGTGGCCGGTGTGGATCTTGTGGATCATGTACTTGAAGTGGACCGATTCGGGCGGAGCCTCCTCCTCGGGGCGGTCGTCCTCGTCGGTCATGTCCGGGCGGTGGCAGATCAGGCACTCCTCGATGGCGAACCGCTGGCCGCCGTGCAGCGCGAGCACGTCGTGGCACACGTTGCACTTGTCAAGGTCCACCACCTCGCGCCGCGGCTCGGCCTCGGCGTCGGTGACCGGGGCGTAGTAGATCGGGTTGAAGGCGGCCTCTCGAACCTCGAGACCCTCGTCCGAGCCGTCGTCGATCGTCACGAACCGGTACACATCTGCGCTGAACGCCCAGGTGCCGGTGGCGTCGTCGGGGATCGGCTCGCTCAGGGTCTTCATGTACATGTCGCCGGAGACCACCGCGTCGAACGCGTCCTCGTCGAAGTCGGCGGTGTAGTCGGTAGTCGGACCGCCCCACCGGATCCGCATGCGGTCGAGGCCGGTGATGTCGACGACCGAGTCGTCATCGTTGGTGACCTGGAAGATCACCGTGGGGTTGCTGCCCGGACCAGTGTCGGTGACCTCGAGGATCTCCATGTTCAGGCCCGCGAGCTGGGTGGACTTGGTCGGGATGGTGTGGGCACCTATCACCGAGGCGTCGAACTCGAACTCGCCCTGCGGGATATGACACAGGGAGCACTGGTTGTCGGTTTCCTGCGCGACGCCGTTGTGGCCCTCGCCGGTCTCCCAGTCGATGTCGTCGTGGCACGAGCCGCACGATGCCCGTGCCGGCTCGCTGTACCAGACGTGTCCCTGCGGGACATCCTCGGGGTGGCAGTTCCAGCAGTTGCGGACGTCCTGCGGCAGCACCACCTCGGAGTAGTCGTGCACCGACTGGCGGAAGCCGATGATCTGGTACGGGATCCCGGCCTGCACGCTGGGCAGGTCGGCGCCGAAGTGGATCTTGTGAATCATGACCTTCATGTCCACGGTATTGCCGGTGTCGGGATCGACCGACTGCGGGTTGTGGCACATGACGCAGCCGTTCACCGCGCGCCGCCGGCCGCCGTGCATGGCGATCGGGTCGTGACAGGTGTTGCAGGTATCGGTGGACAGTGAACCCCACTGCTCCTCGATCTCGCCGCCGTCGGGTCGGAAGTCGTACGTCGGATCGGAGTAGTAATTCTTACCGAGGATGTCCGCGGTGTTGCGGGTGGCGTAGACGTACACCGTGTGGGTCTTTGAATCGTCGAAATCACCCGGCAGCTGGGTGCCAAAGGTGTACCGGGAACGGCCGGTCTCGAGGTCCTCCCAGGTGCCGCCGGAGTCGCTCGACGCCTGGTTCTCGGTGACCCCGGTGATCGGGCTGGTCTGATCCCGCGTCGTGTAGGCGGTGTACTGCCTCAGGTCCCCGTCATACCAGGCGATCACCCAGCTCATGCTGATGGTGCCCGGTGTCAGCACGCCCGAACGGTCGAGCGGCTGGCCCATCTCGTCGACGTAGGTCACCTCGACCACCGGGTGCCCGTCGGCCGGGATGTCGACGTCGACGATCTCCACCTCCAGCCCGGGACGGGCATACGCCATCTCCTCCTGGGTGAGGTAGTACTCGACCTGGCTCTTGGAGTACTGGACGCCGGCTTCCCCCGGTGTTCTTCGCTCCGGTGCATGACGCGTCGGGACCACCAACGGCAGCGACACGGCGCCGGCCGTGGAGAGCAAAAGCAAGCCACGTGCAATCGAAATCATCTCCTAGCCTCCCTGTCCAATCAGACGTCCTGTTGAATGGCTTCTCAAAACCAGGCGTCGCAGTCACACCCATGGTGCGGTGCACCAACGTGGGAACATCGGCTCCAAATCCTTGTCCCTGTGTAAGATCTGAGTTCCGGCCAGTGTGCTTCGCGCGTGTTTCTGTAATTCGGGACACCTTCGCTCGCGCGGCGTACGGGGGTGCTCGGGGGTGTGAGTCTCAACACCGTCATATATTCCAAGGGAATATGTATGAATTTAATATGAATGTCAAGTCACATGTTCAATTAATCAAAAACAACTGAAATGATGTGGTTTAGCCTCGAAATTCGCTAGGGTCGACCGGCCGCGGATACCGGCGGTCCAGTCTTAGACGTGACAGAATTGTGACATATTTTGAGAGTCGCTCTCAAGAAGGTTGTGGAAGTAGATATCGAGCGAAGGAGCATCGAGTCGCTCGGACCCGTGGATGCGCCGCGTTCCTGGGGTCGTGTCGACTGTGGCTGCCGCGTCCGAAGTGGCCGAGCACACGGCGGTCGAAGGCTCGAACGGGGTCGAGGCTCGGCGCACAGCGCGGAGACATCGTATGATCGGCGCAGACAAGGGCAACCGGCATGATCCATCTCCACGACGTCGCGGTGCGCGAGTTCCACGTCTCACGTCAGGCGCGGGAGCGGTACGGCCTGTCGGAAGCCCTGTTCTCGCTGACCGGCAACGTCGTACTGGCGGACTTCGGCGCCGCGCGGGAACTCGCCCACAGAATCAACGCCGGCCGCGACGTCGGGCGCTTTCCGGAACGAGCGATCGGCGCTGGCGAGCTCAACGCGATGGGCCTGATCGACGAGGTGCTCCACCTGGTTGTCGCCGACTACCGGCGGAACAACCCGGGGGTCATGGCGCGTACGCTCGACGGGCTCCAGCGGTCTCTGGGCGTCGACGCGTTGGCCAAGCTGCTGTCCGTCTTCGTGACCGAGTTCCCTCCGACGCCGGTCTACAGGCGAGAGCTCACGGTGGCCGAGTACCTCGCGGGGGCCACCGGAGGCGTGGCGCACCGCGAGGTTGCGATCGAGGAGTTGCTGCTGCTGTGGCTGGCCAACTCGAACCCGGCGTTCGTGCCGTTTCGCGAGCTGTTCGACGACACGCCGCTCAGGAAGCGCACGGCCTATCTGGAGACCATCGATGGATTGCGCGAGCTCTTCGCCGAGGAGCCGGCGGTCGGCGGCGAGGGCCGCAACCTATTCGAGGAACTGCAGCGACCAATGCGCGCGGCGCCACATTCCCTGCAGGGACAGCTCGACTTCATCCGAGCCGCCTGGTCCGATCTGATCGGCCCCACGTTGACCCGGCTGTTGTCGAGCCTCGATTTCCTGGCCGAGGAGAGTCGTCCATGGTTCGGTCCCGGCCCCGGTCCGGTCGAGATTCCGGCATTCGTCTGCGGCGACGAGGAGCCGGAGGCGTACTCGCGGGACCTGGACTGGATGCCACGGGCCGTGCTGCTGGCCAAGAACGCCTACGTGTGGCTGGATCAGCTCTCCGCCCTCTACGGCCGCCCGATCACGACCCTCGACCAGATCCCGGACGCGGAACTCGAGCGGCTGTCGGGGTGGGGTTTCACGGGTCTGTGGCTGATCGGTGTGTGGGAGCGGAGCCGGGCCTCGGCCCGCATCAAACGGATGATGGGCGACCACGATGCGGTGGCGTCGGCCTACTCGCTGCTCGACTACCGCATCGCCGACGACCTCGGCGGCGAGCCGGCCTTTCTCGAGCTCAAGGACAGCGCCTGGCGGCACGGGATTCGGATGGCCACCGACATGGTGCCGAACCACATGGGGATCGACTCCAGGTGGGTCCTCGAGCACCCCGACTGGTTCATCGGCCTCGAGCAGTCGCCGTTCCCGGCGTACTCGTTCACGGGATCCGACCTGTGCGACGACGAACGGGTCGGTGTGTATCTGGAGGATCGGTACTGGAATCGAACCGATGCCGCGGTGGTCTTCAAGCGTGTGGACCACTGGACCGGGGCCGAGCGCTACATCTACCACGGCAACGACGGCACCTCCATGCCGTGGAACGACACCGCGCAACTCGACTACCGCGATCCCGCGGTGCGTGAGGCGGTGATACAGACCATCCTCCACGTCGCGCGGCTGTCGCCGATTATCCGGTTCGATGCCGCCATGACGCTGACCAAGAAGCACTACCAGCGGCTGTGGTTCCCCGAACCCGGCAGCGGCGGGGACATTCCCTCCCGCGCCGAGTACGGGATGACGCGTTCCGAATTCGACGTCGCCATGCCGCAGGAGTTCTGGCGTGAGGTCGTGGACCGGATCGCCGAGGAGGCACCCGACACGCTGCTGCTCGCCGAGGCGTTTTGGCTGCTCGAGGGGTACTTCGTGCGTTCCCTGGGCATGCACCGGGTGTACAACTCGGCGTTCATGAACATGCTGCGGGACGAGCGAAACGCGGACTACCGACGACTCATCACCTCGACTCTGGAGTTCGATCCCCAGATCCTCAAGCGGTACGTCAACTTCATGTCCAATCCGGACGAGCGCACCGCCGTCGACCAGTTCGGTTCGGACGACAAGTACTTCGGCGTCGCCACCATGATGGCGACGCTTCCCGGCATGCCGATGTTCGGCCACGGGCAGATCGAGGGCCTGGCCGAGAAGTACGGTATGGAGTTCCGCCGGCCACGGTGGGACGAGCAGCCGAACCACGATCTCGTACGGCGCCACGAACACCAGCTGTTTCCGCTGCTCGCCCGGCGCCAGGTCTTCGCCGAGGTGGACGGTTTCGTGCTGTACGACTTCGAGCGCTCCGACGGTTCGGTGGACGACAACGTGTTCGCCTACTCGAATCGGTTCCAGGGGCAGCGCAGCCTCGTCGTGTACCACAACCGGTACGCCGAGACCGCGGGTCGCATCCGGATCTCGGTGGCGGTGCCGGGGCGGGACGGGTCGGACGCAGTGCGGTACGGGTTGAGCACAGGGTTGGAGCTGTCATCACAGCCCGACAGCTTGGTGGTTTTCCGCGATGCCGTATCCGGGCTGGAGCACATCCACCGGTGCGGCGATCTTTTCGACCACGGCCTCGAGCTCCAGCTCAAGGCCTACGAACTTCACGTATTCATGGACTTCCGCGAGGTCGTGGACGACGAATCGCTGCGGTATCGGACGATCGCCGACCGGCTTGCCGGGCGTGGTGTGGAGAGTGTCGCAGACGAGGTCGCCGAGATCGAGCTCGCGTCGGTCCTGGGACCCCTCCGTGAACTCGTGGCAGCGGACCGCCTGCGGCGGTTGATGGACGCACGGCGAGGGGGGCCGGGCGAGGGTGACCGGGCGGTTCGACTCGGTGAGATCGAACCTCTGATCGTGGAATTCCTTGACGCTGTCCGCGCGCACGCGGGCGGACGTGGGACGCCGACGGCGCGTGTGGTGCGCTCCGAGCTCGAGACGGCGCTCGACCTCGCGGTGGCCCTGCCGTCGTTGATGGAACGCGGTTGTGGAGAGTCCGTGATCGAAGACGCTCCGACGCCGAGCGCTCCCGTCAACGGACCGGTCGAGTGGGCTGCGTTGCTCGGCTGGATCCTCGTTCACCGAGCCGGCGACCTCCTCGGCGAGGAAGCGGCGTTGGCGGCTCCCCGCGGGTGGTACGACGAGTGGCGCCTCCGGCGTCCGCTGGCGGCCGCGTTCGAGGGCCTGGGGCTCGACGCGACGGAAATCCAGCGCGCGTTGGCCCTCGTGCGAGTTCTGCTGACGTGCGAGGAGTGGTACGTGGCAGCGGAGGGTCTGGACCCGCTCAAACGTTTCCTCGACGCCGCGCTCGCCGACTCGAACGTGAGGGCTTTTCTCGGTGTCAACGAGCACCGCGGCGTGGTCTGGTTCCGATCCGAGGCCTTCGACGAGCTGCTGCGTTGGCTGCCCGTGATCGCTAGAGTGGAAACCGCCGGGGACCCGGAACCGGCCGCCCAGGCTGCATCTTTGGTCCGTCGGCTGACGGAGGCCGGGGAGAGGAGCGACTTCCGGGTGGCGGATCTGCTGGCTGCTGTCCGTGAGAGCGCCGAGGCTGGAGAGAACGACTGACCGTGATCTTGAAACGTTGGACCGTGCCCACGCTGATCGTGATCGCGCTCGCCATTCCGGTCATCGATGATCTCTACGAGATGGTGCGCGACCGCGGGCGGCCGGCGGCACCGATTGACGTCGACCTCATCGACGACGGCGTGCTGCGCTTCGAGGGCCGCGACCTCCTCATCGACCTGAGGGCAGGACGAACGACAACGGTTCCTGCACCGGCGACACCGAGCTACAGGCTCGGCGAGGTTTGGAGTGCACCGGAGGATTCCGGCACCTGGACCCTCGCCGATCGGGCGAGCCTCGATTTCCGGGTGATGACCGATGGACGACGCAGCCTGATGCTGCAGTGCCGGCCCGACCGTCGGCGGAAGCCTCCGCCGATCCTCCGCGTCACCGCCAACGGCGTGGACTGCGACCCGGTGCAGCTCGGGCGGGAGCTGTCCGTGGTCCGGGTGGGGTTGCCGGAAGGAGCGATTTCTCCCGGTGACAATCATTTGGAACTCGAGTTGAGGTCATCGCTGCAGCCGGTGCGGCCGGCCTCCGGGCGAACGCTGCTGGTACGTCGACTGGTGCTCGCCGAGGCGACCGACGCCGACTTCGACGAGATCGTCGCGAGGCGGCCTCCGTTGGTGAGAACCTCGAAGGACGCCGTGCGGGTGCATGCGCCCGGGACCCTGTTCCTCGAGTTCGATGTGCCTCGACCGGACGCCGTGGTGGAGTTCCAGTGCGGGTACCCCAGGGGCGTCCGTGGCGCCGCCTGCGACGTGGTCGTCGGCCGGTGGTTCCCCGACAAGAACGCCCTGGACGCGGTTGGCAGGGTACGGGTGACCGGGGACCGTCGTCGCAGCCGGAGCTATCGAATCTCGCTCGGCAACCACTCCGGGCCATCACTCCTCAGGATTATCGTTGACGCGACGAGCGCCGAGGCCGGCCTCGAACTTCGCTCGCCACGTCTGGTCGCCGACGGACCGTGACGCCGGCTACGGCCCCTCCTCGTCCACCGCGTCGATCTCTGCACCGATTTCGGGTGGCGCCGGGGTGGGATCCGACTCGGTTGGCTTCGCCCGTCGCGTGCGCCAGCTGCCAACCAGAACCGTCAGTAGCGCCAGCGTGGCCTCATCGAGAAATGGTATCGGGTCTGGGATGAAGAGGTCGAGCACGAACATTGCTGCCAGAATCACGAACAGCCAGGGGTACTTGATCCGCGGCAGCAGCCGCTCGATCGTTGCGATGAGCGGTCCGCGAGTCATGCCGGGCATGGAGACGATAATATCAGGGCATGCCCATCGCCTTGACTCAGCTTGGCGGTCTTGTCGTGCCCGTTCCCCTTCCCGTCCCCGTTCCCGGAAGACCAGGGCTCTCGGCCCTCCGTCTTATCTGAATCAAACAGATTGGCTTCTGCAGTCTATGGGCAGGTGCCGCTCGGGCACCGGAACGGGAAGGAGAACGGAGGGAACCTGAATTGCGGGGATAGGCATGATGCGGGTGAGCCCGCGCTCGGACTACTGGCTGTCAACCCACGCCTTCGGCTGGTAGGAGAAGAACGGGGTCCGCTCCCCGTCGACCCCGCCGACCTTGATGACCAGAATCTGGCCGTCCGGTGTCCTCTCGATGCAACGCCGGACCTCGGCGTGAAACCGGCGGAGCTTGTGATCGGCGAACTCGATGCCGTTCTTTTCGAGAAACCCGGCCACCATCCGCCTGGCTTCGTCCGTCAGTTCGAACTCGTCCTGGAGGGCTTCGAGCAGGGGATTTTGTACCGTGTTCTCCAACACCAGTCGATCGGATCGAGTTTCGGCCGAGGTCGGCGGCGGCAGGGGGATCGGCGATCTGGATGCCTCTGGCGAGTCTGGCCGCGGTTCGCCTGGAGGCGGTGCCGAACCGCTCGGTGGGGCGGCGGGCGAGGGCGCCGCGTGAGGGTCGGCAGGAGCGGGTCCGGCCGAGCTGCCGCCGAGGATCGACTCCACCGCGCGATGGATTCTCAGCAGCGAGCTGTAGATCGATCCGACCAGCTGCTCGGCACCGGGTGCCAGATCCGAGCCGGCACGGACCTTGAACCAGCCGCTGAGGCGAACCATGAAGTCGCCGAGCTTGGCGGTCCGCGCGCTGTCGAAAGTCTCCGAAGGAATCTGCTTCGCCGGTGTGGCGTCGCCCATGTTGATCGTGATCCGGTGAGAATCACGGAAGGGATCGAGTGTCCGGGTGATCTGGACCGCGCCCTCGTCGATCGAGCGCAGCGCCGACGCTCCGGCCTCCTCGGTCCGCCACTGGGTTCGGACCACGAGGTAATCCTCGATCCGTTTCAGGTTGGCGGCCGCCTTGGCGAGCTCGTCGGCGGTGATCGGTTGCATGAGGTTTCGGCGTCCTCTGATCGCGCTCGGTCGAGCACATGATAGTACAGTGCGGTTGAGACGTGTTCTCGGGCCGTGAACGGAGTGGGGCCGCAGCCTGGGGAGTCTCTGTCGACGGTGGGGTTGTGCGATCATGCGGCAGGAGATTGGCGTGGTTGCGCGGATCACCATCATTCAGCCGGACGACTGGCACCTTCACCTGAGGGACGGAGCCGCGATGGCGGACGTGGTGCGCCACAGTGAGCGGATCTTCGCCCGCGCCGTGGTGATGCCGAACCTCCGGTCCCCGGTGGTGACGGTCGACGGTGCCGTCGAATATCGGCAACGGATTCTCGAGGCGCTTCCCGACGACAGTCGATTCACGCCTCTGATGACGCTCTACCTCACCGACGACACCTCGCCCGATGAGGTGGCCCGGGCGCGGGCGAGCGGGTGCGTGGTGGCCGCGAAGTTGTACCCGGCCGGTGCCACAACACACTCGGAGGCCGGTGTCACGAGCATCGACCGGGTTCACGGGACACTCGGTGCGATGGAAGAGCACGACCTTCCCTTGCTGGTGCACGGCGAGGTCACCGATCCCGAAGTGGACCAGTTTGACCGCGAAGCGGTGTTCATCGATCGGATACTGGAGCCGCTCGTGCGGCGGTTCGAGGGCCTCAGGGTGGTGCTCGAGCACGTGTCGACGCGCGAAGGAGTCCAGTTCGTGCAGGCGGCTTCGCGGCGCGTCGCCGCCACGGTCACGCCGCACCACCTGCTCCTCAATCGAAACGCGCTGTTCGCGGGAGGGCTCAACCCCCATCACTTCTGCCTGCCGGTGCTCAAGGCGGAGACCCACCGGGAGGCTGTGTTGGCGGCTGCGACCGGCGACGATCCGCGCTTCTTTCTCGGCACCGACAGCGCGCCTCATCCACGGGGCGGAAAGGAGACGAGCTGCGGTTGCGCGGGCATCTTCAACGCTCATGCCGCCCTCGAGCTGTACGCCGAGGCGTTCGAGCGGGCCGGGTCGCTCGATCGGTTGGAGGCGTTCGCCGGCGAGCGGGGCGCCGACTTCTACGGTGTCCCGCGAAACAGCTCGCGGGTGACGTTGGTGTGCGAGCCGTGGCAGGTCCCGGCAAGCTACCCGTTCGCCGACTCGGAGGTCGTTCCACTTCGCGCGGGTCAATCCGTGCGGTGGCGGGTGGAGCACGAGTAGTCCGGGCCATCCCTGTCCCCACACATCAGTTGCGGGCAACCGGTCGACCGGCATGGACGGTCATTGCCCCCGGAACCTCTATAATCTGGTGTCTTGGGTTGACTGGGGGAAAACGACTCGTGGCCAACATCGAGACCATCAAGGGGACCATCGGGATTCTGACCGGAGGGGGCGACGTGCCCGGCCTCAATCCGGCCATCCGTGCCATAACCGTTCGTGCTCTTCGCGAGGGATACAGGGTGCTCGGCATCCGTCGGGGCTGGGCCGGCCTGATCGAGTTCGACCGGGACCAGGAAGCCTCGAGCGACTGGGTGATGAATCTCACCGAGGAGGTGGTCAACAAGGTCGGCCGCACCGGCGGCACCTTTCTTCACACCTCGCGTACCCGGCCGAGTCACGTGCCGGAGGCGAGCGTGCCCGACCACCTCCGTGACGGATACGCCGAGGACCTCAACGACCTGACGGACGAGGTGCTGGCAAACATCGCCCACCTGGGGATCGACGTGCTGATTCCGATCGGCGGCGACGACACCCTGTCGTACGGGGCCCATCTGCACGAACGTGGTGTGCCGGTGATCGCGATTCCGAAGACCATGGACAACGACGTGGCGGGCACCGACTACTGCATCGGGTTTTCCACCTGCGTCACGCGGACCATCGCAATAACCCACGCACTGCGAACCTCCGCGGGGAGTCACGAGCGGTTTCTCGTCATCGAGGTCTTCGGTCGCTACGCGGGCTTCACCGCCCTGTTGC
>JBFELO010000057.1:0-28097 GCA_041552055.1 Candidatus Sulfomarinibacteraceae bacterium
GTGAACGTGGCACGCAATGTGGCACGCAATGGCCGTCACTCCGTCCTGAGCGCCACCATCGGATCGACGCCGGCGACCCGCCGCGCCGGCAGATAGCAGGCGAGCGTGGCCACTGTCGTGAACACCAGCGCGACCGCGGCAAAGGTCGTCGGGTCAGTCGGTGAGATCTCGTACATCACGGCCCTCAGAAACCGCGTGAGGCCGAGCGCCCCCAGCGCACCGAGGGCGACCCCAACGACCACCAGCCGCAGGCCCTGTCGGAGCGCCAGGCGCACCAGATCTTCGTGGCTCGCGCCCATTGCCATGCGGATCCCGAAATCTCGACGGTGCCTGGTCACCCTGTAGGACACGACGCCGTACACACCGACAGTGGCGATCAGCAGTGCCACCGCGGCGAAGATCCCCACCAGCCTCGTGTTGAGGAGGGCGCCGGCCACCGCCTCGCTCAGGTTGCCCTCGAGGAACCCGATCTCCGGAACCGCCAGGCTTGGGTCGGCGCGTGCGATCGCCTGCCGCACGGCGGCCGAAGCCTGCACCGGATTGGCGGCGGTCTTGACCACCAGCGTCATGGCCGGCCAGGGCACCTGCCCGTGGTCGAGAAACAGCATCGGCGGCGGCTCGGCCTCGAGGTAGGTGTCCCTGATCTCGCCGACCACGCCGATCACTTCAGCCAGTGGGCCGTCGGGGTTGTTCCACCGCAGCCGCCTGCCCACCGGATCCTCGCCCGGCCACAGGCGATCGGCCAGGGTGGCGCCGATCACCGCGACCATCGCCGGCGTCTCCTCCTCGGTGACCTCGAGATCTCTGTCCTCGAAGGTGCGGCCCCTGAGCATCGGGATGCCCATGGCCTCGAAGAAGCCGGGGGTCACGACACGGAACTGGCAGCGCACGAACTCGCCGAGATCCTGGGCGGTATCCACCGCGACCCTGTTCGACGGCCGCGGCCCACGGAACGGGTCGACCATGGTCGCCCCGACCGAGATCACGCTCGGAACCGCCTCCACCTCCTCGGTGACCTGGCGAAAGAACTCGGCCACCTGGGGTGACAGCTCGGGGTACCTGCTAGTCGGCAGCGTCAGCCCCGCCGTGAGCACGCGCTCCGTGCTGAAGCCGGGATCGATCCGCGTCAGCTCGGTGTAGCTCCTGACCAGCAGTCCGGCGCCGATCAGCAGCATCAGCGCCAGCGACAGCTCCGCCACCACCAGCGCGTCGTGGAACCGGCGGGTGCTGCGCGGGGCCGTGTGGCGGTGGCCGGTCACCGTGTCGTCCAGCCTGCTACGGACGACCTGGAGGATCGGAGCGATGCCCGACAGCGCGCCTGCTGCGATCGAGACCGCCAGCGTGAACAGCAGCACACCGGTGTCGATGGAGAGCCCGCCGAGTCGCGGCAGCGCCTCGGGCGCAAAGGCACGGATCGCCGAGGTCGCACACACCGCCACGGCCAGCCCGACCGCTGCCCCGACCAGCGCCAGCAGCACCGACTCGGTGAGCAGCTGCCGTACGATGCGGCCGCGGCTGGCGCCGAGCGCGGCCCGCGTCCCGAACTCCTGGAGCCGGTTCGTGACCTGGACGATCATCAAGCTGGAGACGTTTGCACAGGCCAGCAACAGCATCAGCGCCACCGCGGCGGTCAGTACCAGGGTCGTGTGCCGCGCCCGGGGACCGATCAGCCAGTCCGAGAAGCTGCGAAGCTTGAATCCCCAGCCGCCGTTCGTGTCCGGGTACAGCTCGCCCAGCCGGCCGGCGATGGCGTCCAGCTCGGCCCGCACCTGCGCAGCCGAGACCCCGACCTCGAGGCGGCCGTAGACCTCCAGGCGGTGCTCGCCGCGCTCGCTCGCGGGGTCCGCTGCGAGCGGCACCCACACGTCCGGTGAGGGCGGGAACTCGAAACCGGCGGGCAGCACGCCGACCACGGTCCAGCCCTCGCCATCCAGGGTGATCGTCCGGCCCAGGATCTCGCGGTCGGCGCCGAAGCAGCGCTGCCAGAATCCGTGGCTGAGAACGGCCACTCGTCTGTCACCGCCGGGTGCTTCCTCATCCGGGGTGAAGCTGCGGCCGAGAACGGGCTTGACACCGAGCACCGAAAACAGCGACCCGGTGGTCGGCATCCCGGTACACGCCCTGGGCTCGCCGGAATCGTTCAGCGTGAACGACATCGGGGGACCCGACACCGCTGCCAGATCGACGAACGAGCGGCCCTGCTCCCGGAGGTCGAGAAACGTGGGAGCCGAAACCGAGAACGACTCGCCTTCGGGGGTGGTCTCCTGGATCCGCACCAGCCGCTCCGGCTCGGGGTAGGGCAGCGGCTCGAGCACTACGGTTTTACTGACGCTGAAAACCGCGGTGTTGGCGCCGATGGCGAGCGCGATGGTCAGCACCACCACCGCCGACAGCACCGGGGCCTTGCGAAGCTGCCGCACCGCGAACGCCAGGTCCTGCCGCAGCTGGTGCAACCACACGTGTCGCAGCAGGTCGCGGTCGCGGCCACGGGCGATCCTGCGGCAGCGCCTGCCGACCTCGGCCAGGTCGCCGAAGCGGGCGACCGCGGCGTCACGCGCCTCCCGCTCGTCCATGCCTCGAGCCATCAGCTCCCGGGTCCGCATCTCGACGTGAAAGGCGAGCTCGGCCTCGACCTCGTGTGCCACGCTCACCCGGGTCAGCAGCGAGCGGAGATAACGGCGGAAGCGGTTCAGGTCAGTCATGTCGCGTCACGCCTCGGCGGCCAGGAGCACCTTTGAGACCGCGGCCGTGAACACTTGCCACCGTTCGGTCTCCGCGGCCAGCTGGGCGCATCCCCGCTCGGTGATCGCGTACAGCTTTGCCCTGCGATTGAGTTCGGACAGACCCCACTCAGCCTCGATCCACCCGCGCCGCTCCATCCGGTAGAGGGCGGGGTAGAGCGAGCCCTCCTCGACCTGCACGACCTCATCCGAGGATGCCTCGATCCACCGCGCCACCCCATAGCCGTGGTTCTTTCCGTAGCTCAGCGCCTTGAGGATCAGGGCGTCCAGCGTCCCGTGCAGCAGCGTGCTCGAGCGTTTCGGCATCGCTCCTCCCGTTGCCTAGATAGTCTAGGTAACCTGTGAGTGATACGCCAACCGGCACGAGAGGTTTCGTCAGCGCGTCGTCACCGTCCGCCGCGGTGGGATATCATGCCGCAGGTTCGTCTCGCGTCAGGAACGGCGAATCGGGATTCCCCGTTGAGAGGGGTCGCCGCTACTCGACAGGAGGTTCACTATGGAGCGTCGTCCGACTGTGGTTGAACTCGACCGGAGGCAACTGGTCGCGAACCTCTGTGCCGTCGGCTCACTGGCCTGCCTGGGGTGTGCACGCGTCCTCGCAGCCGAGGGCGAGCCAGACACGCCGCCGCACAAGTTTGCGGCCGCCTCGGGCATGAGCTTCGAGGAGGTCTACAAGTTCGCCTATGCCAGGGGGTTCATCCCCATGATGAAGGTGCTCGTCGACGAGGTCGGCCTGGACACCATCCAGGCCGCGGCCAGCGAGTCAGTCCGCCGGGTTGCGCCGGCGAGGTTCGCGGCGCTCCCGGCGAGAGATATGGCCGCCTGGATCGCCGTGCTGAAGACCCCGGATCCCCTGGTGGATCACGTCCTCACCACGGAGATCGTGGACGAGTCCGACACTGCCGTCGAGGTACGGATCACCGAGTGCCTGTGGGCCAAGACCTTCCGCGAGGCGGACGCAGCCGATCTGGGGTACGCCTGCATCTGCCATCCCGACTTCGCGATGGCGAAGGCGTTCAACCCCAACATGCGAATGATCCGCGACAAGACCCTGATGGAGGGTCACTCTCACTGCAATCACCGGTGGGTCATGGAGGCGTGACCGCTCACCCGGCGCCTCACGCGGAGGGCTTGGCACAACCTCGAGGGACAGGTGCCACGTTCACATCTGCACAGTTGTGAGCTTCCGGATGTCTCGGCCACGAGTACTCAGGGTTTGCCGAAACAACCACGGCGACAGTAACGTCAGAATCGATGGGCCCGGCACTCGTGTCGAATTCGCTCGACGAGGCCTGCCTCGTAATCCCATCGCCCCCGACCCCACGGCCCACCAGGATCTACTGCATTTCGTTCCTCGCACGAATTGCATTAGCGGGTTTACTCTCCCAAGCCCGTAAGCCCTCCCCAGTCGATGTCGCCGTCGTTCTTTCCATCGATGATCTGTTCCTTGGCGTGGCGGAGCGACGTGCGGAACGTGGTCATCACGATGGAATAGAGATCGTCCGGTGGTGGGTGCTCGTCGTTCGCGTTCATCAGGGCGAGTTTGAACGCGGTCTTGGCGTATACGGTGTAACGGTTGGTGGCAGGCTGATCGGGCAGTGCGCCGCGCCGCAGCGCGATGCCGCCCACCGCTACCAGGCCGAGGTGGTACACCAGGTGATCTCGGGCCGCCAGCAGCGCGCGCTCCTCGGGACCGTCCGCTTCGGGGAACTGGTGCCTTCTCAGCGCCTCGAGCTCGTCCGAACTGCAGCCCAGACTCTCCCCTGAGATGTCCGGTACGAGCCAGCTCGTCAGGCACCACGAGTCGGTCATGTCGAGCAGGGCCCTGCGCAGTGCACGCGCCTGCTCTTGCCTCGACTCCGCCGCGGCGACCGGTTCCATCAGCTGCGAGAACGCGCCCCTCCACTGTCCCATCCAGACGTCGCGCTGGACCGCGTCCGTGCTCAACTTGATCGACGTCGTGGTGACCTCGGACCAGCCGTCCGGCGAGCTGGCCTCACCGTCCAGCTTCCGGCAGACCATCCGGTAGGTGCCGAGGGTCGACACCTGTTCCAGGCACGACGCCCCCTCGTCCACCAGCTGGGGGAGCGTCAACACCCGGGCCTTGCCGCGAAACAGCCACTCGAGCATGAGATCCTTGCCTCCTCGGGGACAGAGTTCCCCTGCCGTTTCAAATAGATAAGCGCGCCTTGGATCGACGAGTGTCAACGCGTCACTTGGTAGCCTTCGTCGACATGAGAACCACGAGCGATTGATGGTGCGGCGAGCCGCACCCTGCCTGTTGTCGTCCTGAGGAGCCGCTCCTTTCTTCTGTCATCCTGAGGAGTCCGGCACTCAGGCCTCGAGAGTTGAAATGGCCAGGGTGGAATCTGGGCGTGGACCGTCAAGCACTCCGAGCATTCGAATGCTGAGGTCCGGACGACGAAGGATCCCCTCACGAACGAACGTCGCCGCGATCGGGTTGTCGCTCCGGAGAATTCAGGGGATTCTTCGTCGGGGCCTTCAGCTTCGTCCTTCGAGCTGCGCCGTGACAGGTTAGGCTGCGTCCAACGAACTTCGCCGTACCATGCAGCCCCTCCTCAGAATGACAAGCTAGATTATTGTCATCCCATCGCGCCCCTTTCCCACGGCCCTCCAGGATCCACTGCAATCCGCGCGACGGATTGCGCCAGCGGATTGCACTAAACTCTCACCGCACCCCAACTGGAGGACGATATGCCCGACAACGACGAAGCCGCACCGACGTTTCACCTCGATTTGGACATCACCGACCCCACGCTGGTCGAGTGGCTCGAGGAGCTTCCGGACCACCAGGTGCAGCCCCGGGTCGAGGACACCCTGCGCGCCGGCCACTTCGTGCTCAACCTGGTCCAGGCCGCGGCCGGCGAGGAGCAGATGGCGCGCTACTTCCGGCCGGTCACCAGTCAGATGACGCGTCTCGAGGAAACCCTCGACGACATCATGGGGCGGGCAAAGGCGTCACAACGGATCGGCAAGCTGGGCGAGCGGTTCGCGGTGTCCCAGCTCACCGAGGCGTTCCCGGGCGACAGCTTCGAGGACGTCTCCGCCGGCGCCGAGCAGGCCGACATTCGAGCGTTTTTCGACGTCGGTGGCGACGAGCCGAAGGAGGCTCGCATCGAGGTCAAGTTCTACAGCGACGATGTTCCCACCAAAGAGCTGACGAAGTTTCGCCGTGACATGGAAAAGACCGGTGTCAAGTTCGGGCTGATGGTGTCGATGGCCAGCAGGCTCACCGGTATGAAGAGCCCGCTGAAGATCGAGGAGGAGGGCGGCAGGATCGCCGTGTTCGTGTCGCGCGCCGGACTCGACGGCGTGCGTCTCGTCGCGGCCGCCGCCATGCTCAAGGCGATCATCATCTATCACACCAGGGCCGAGGCGGTGCAACGCGTCAGCGCGACCGCGATCCACCAGGCCTGGTCGCGGCTCAGCGCCGAGTTCGAGGAGATCGAGGCGATCGCCCGGCAGGTGGCTCAGTTCCGCGACTCGGTGTGGGCCACAGCGGACGGTCTCACCCAGCAACTGCGCGCCCTAGCCGACAGTGCCGGCGACGCGGACACCAGGCTCCGGCACGCGGTCCAGCGCCTGACCAACCGCCTGCACGCCGAGCTCGAGGCCTTGCCGTACTCTGGCGACCGCCCGGCTCTGCCGGAGCCTTCACCACCGGATGCTGTCCTTGCCGAGCTCAGCCGCCTGAAGGAGAAAAAGGACAAGCGCGCGGCGGCGTACAGCCGTGTGCACGAGCAGGCCGAGAAGCACGGCTTGGACATCCGCATCGAGGGTGACGGGACCTGGCTTTTCCTGAAAGGGGGCACCGAGGTCGCCAGGACTGCGGGCCCCAAAAACCGCCTCGACCTGGTCTTCCCGGCCGCACCCGACGGCGAGGAGCAGCGCCTGGTGAGAGGCCTGGAAAAGGAGAAGAAAGAGGGCATCGTCGTCGACGGCACCGACATCGAGGCCTTTACCGCCAGGGTGGGCGAGAGGTTCGGCGAGGCCACGGCATGACACCGGATTCCGCGGTCTCGCTGCAGTCACGCTTCCGCGGTGTACTGCTCGGCCTGGCGGGCGGCGATGCCGTGGGCACGGCGCTCGAGTTCAAGCCAGCAGGCACCTTTGAGCCCATCGACGACATGGTGGGTGGCGGGCCGTTCGGTCTCGAAGCGGGCCAGTGGACCGACGACACCTCCATGGCGCTGTGCCTCGCCGAGAGCATCGTCGAGACCGAGAGATTCGATCCGGTGGACCAGCTGGAGCGCTACTGCCGGTGGTGGCGCGAGGGTCACCTGTCGGCTACCGGGAGCTGCTTCGACATCGGCAACACCGTGCGCGATGCGCTGTTGCGGTTCGGGCGCACCGGCGAGTCGTTCTGCGGCTCGGACCACGAGCGCTCCGCCGGCAACGGCTCGATCATGCGTCTCGCGCCGGTGCCGCTCGCCTGGCACCACGACCCCGAGACAGCAATACACCTCGCCGGTGAGTCCTCGCGCACCACCCACCAACACCCTGCCGCGATCGATGGCTGCCGGTACCTGGCGGCGCTCATCGTTGGTGCCCTCCTGGGTCGCCCCAAGAGCGAACTCCTGTCCAACCGCTTCTCGCCCGTCCCCGACCTCTGGGATCGCGAGCCTCTCATATCAGAGATCGACGCCATCGCCCGGGGGTCCTTCAGACACAAAGGCCCGCCTGACATCCGAGGCACCGGCTACGTCGTCCGCTCGCTCGAGGCCGCCCTCTGGGCCTTCCACCGGGCCGAAGACTTCCGCACGGGCTGCCTGCTCGCCGCCAACCTCGGTGACGACGCCGACACCACCGCCGCCGTCTACGGCCAAATTGCCGGTGCGTACTGGGGAGAGCAGGGGATCCCCGACGAGTGGCTCGACAAGCTGTCACTCCGATCGCTGATCGAAGAGCTGGCCGATCGCCTGCTGGAGTTCTCGCAGGCGCATTCGCGACGCATACATAGGTGCCACGTTCACCAACTTCACCAAGTTGACGTATGATGTCGGGTACTCATTTCGGTTGGCTTGGTGAACGTGGCATCCGTCCGTCATCAGTGAGAGGCAGCCGTCAAACACGCGGTTGCGCCTATCGAGGTTCTTTCGACTGGCGAAACAGGGGTCGATACCACCGAGGATTTCAGCAACCCAAGCTCGACGTCGGGAACCCACTCCACTGACGACCCAGAGCGGGGGGTGACCATGCTGGGGGCCATTGCGGGCGACATCTTCGGGGCGGCCCACGAAGCGCAGCCCATCAAGCACGACGACTTCGACCTCTTCGACGCCCCCCGCTTCTTTACCGACGACACGGTGCTTACGGTGGCGACCGCCGACGCCATCCTCACCGATGGTGACTACGCGGTGGTGTACAGGGGGTGGGGGAGGCGATTCCCGAACCTGCCCTACGGCGGCAACTTCAGGCTGTGGTTCGAAGGAGAGATCGAGGGGCCGTACAACAGCTTCGGCAACGGTTCGGCGATGCGGGTGAGCCCGGTCGGCTGGGCGTTCGACGCTTTGGAGGACACCCTCACCGAGGCCGAACGCTCCGCCGCTGTCACGCACAACCACCCCGAGGGCATCAAGGGCGCGCAGGCGGTCGCGGCCGCCGTGTTCCTCGCGCGGCACGGCGCGACCAAGGAGGAGATTCGCTCGCAGGTCTCGGACTGGTTCGGCTACGACCTCTCCCGCACCGTGGCCGAGATCCGCCAGCACTACCGCTTCGACGTCACATGCCAGGGATCGGTCCCCGAGGCCCTCATCGCCTACCTCGACGCCGACGACTTCGAGCACGCCCTCCGCCTCGCCATCTCCCTTGGCGGCGATGCGGATACACAGGCGGCGATCGCCGGCAGCGTCGCCGAGGCGTTCTGGGGCGGGGTGCCGGCACATCTCGAGGAAGAAGTGCGAGCAGTGCTCGACGAACCACTCCTGGAGGTCCTCGACTGGTTCCATCGCCAGTTTCGAGAGTGATTGCGGATGACCACGCGCCTCCTCGCCTGCGCCGATCTTCACGGCTTCCGGGACGTCTATGAGTGGCTCGTCGATTTGGCCCTCACCGACGAGCCGGACGGGGTGGTCCTTGCGGGAGATCTATTGGGTCTCCCCGACGGCCATGGCACGGTCGAGGAGGCGCAGGCGGCGGATGCGCTGGAAGTGGTTGCCCTGCTGTCCGAGATCGAGTGTCCCGTTTTCTACGTGATGGGCAACGACGACTGGGTCGACCTGGATCCGTCAGTTTCCAATATCCGGTCGGTCCACGGGAGACGAGTGCCCTTCGGCGAATTCAACGTTGTCGGGTACCAGTACACGCTGTCCTTCATGGGCGGGATCAACGAAAGGGCTGAGCATGAGATGAAGAAAGATCTCGACGAGATCGAGGAGCTGGTGGATCAGAACACCGTACTGGTGACCCATGGACCGGCCCACGGAGCTCGCGATAGAGTGACGATCGGCGGGCACGCAGGCTCGACCTCGCTCCGCCACCTGGTCGACTGGTGCTCCCCACGGATCCACATCCACGGGCACATTCACTATTGGTTCGGCCGGGAAGGGCGCCACTTCAATGTGGCTTCAGCAGGCAAGAAGCGGGCCATGATGATCAACCTCGAGACGATGGAGCACCGGGTTACCGAAGAGGCCAGGTAAGAGACGCAAAGGTGCCGCAAGGGTCCCACGTTCACAATTCAACAGCCGTCAGCTCGTAGATGCTACACCGTGGACGCCCATGAGCGACATGTGGACTTCGAGCGATTCAGACAGGATTCAACAAATGTGAACGTGCTCCCATCGATAGTCCGGCACGCTTGATCACTCTTCCGGCTCCCTGTCAAATACCCAAAGGTTATGGTGTTGCTCTCTCGGCATGTGCTTCCACTCCGCGGCTATAAATGTCTTTCCCCCGTCGGCCAGCCGATAATGAACGACGTTAGTTCCCTTTTCGCCTCCGTACGCCAATCTCATATCCAGAACCAGCTCTTGCCCCATCCAGGTCATGCGCGTCCACGACTCGAATTCGCCGTCCTTGCGGTGATGTTCCTTTCCGTCCGTAGTAACTTCGAATGTCAACGTGTTCGATTCTTCACCCCAAGTATGCGTACGGGTCAATTTGAATCTCGAATCCTGGTGCTCGATCACGAATATCGATTTTGTCGGAGCGGTCATCTCCAACCTGCTTTTCTCCGGGTTGAATTTCCACGTACCTGAAAAATCGGGCTTCGTTCCGTCTCCTGCCGCCAGTGCGGTAGTCAACAACAGCCCCAGTGCAGTAACTCCGAGTGTTTTCATGGTTTTTTACCTTCACCTTCCCTTTCGGGTTCCTGTAAGTGATGACCTTGCGACTGCACCAACGCCAACTGACATTCGCCACTCCGAACTCGTCGCCGTTGCATTGTTTCAATTCGCCATGCCATCCCATCACGGTTGACGAGTTCATGGGTGAATACGTACCGCATGGGTGCCGCGTTCAGGAGGCATGGGTGCCAGGCCCAACGATGTGACGAATTGGAGGGTGCCACCCATCACGACCCTCACAACCCGGAAGGTGGTACCCATAAACACTGTCAGAGGTGTGATGGGTGACACCCATGTGGTCGGCCCGGCACCGGGGAAGCTACTGGACGGGGCCGAGGTAGGTGTCGAGCCAGGCGAGGGACTCGCGGGCGAGGTCGGTGGCCGGGAACGCGTGGCTGGTGTCGTGAACGATGATCTTCTTGTGCTCGTCCGGGGTGCCCAAGAGCTCGAAGTAGGGCAGCTGCGAGGTCTCGTACGGAAAGAAGAAGTCGTACCTGCCGTTGAGCATCAGCATCGGCACCCGCACCCGACTGATGTAGTGGAGCTCGTCGACCTCCGGGAGAGAGTTCTGGAAGTTGAGGCCCGCGACGACGACGATCCCTGCTTTGATACGCGGCTCGACCGCGATCATGATCGGCGCCATCGCCGCTCCCCAGCTCAAGCCCAGGTAGGCCAGGCGCTCGTGGTCGATGTCGTCCCGGGTCTCGAGGTAGTCCACCGATCGCCTGAGGTCCTTGCCCCACATGATGATGTGGTCGCGCCAGTTGGCGGTCTCGTCCGGGTAGTCCGACGCCAGCCCGTCGCCGCGTTCGTAGGTGCTCTTGTACACCGGGTAGAGCAGCGCGCGGCCGCTCTTGAGTACGTGGAGGCTTCTACCGAGCGCGAGCTCCTCACTCGAGCGGCGATGGATGGCTCCCGACCCTGGAAACAGGACCACCGTCTGGTAGGGTGGCCGTCCCCCATTCGGCAGAAACAGGTACGCCATCATCCGCTCACCGCCGTAGGCGGCGTCGAAGGTGACCCGCTCGCGGACGTAGTCGTCCTCGACGCGCCGCTCCTCGACCTCGGCGTCGAGCGGTGAGGCGTCGTAGTGGAACTGACCGAGGTAGAGGTCGAAGGTCTCGTCGGAGACCTGGGGCTCGCTCAGGAAGTCGCGGAAGGGAAGCTCGACAATGTGCTCCAGCCGTGCCAGGTCAGCCTCGCCGGCCACGGAACGGATGCACCGGAAGCCGTTGGTCGGCGACCGGTCCCACGCGGACTGGGCAAACAGGTCGTTGAAGCCGTACGCGGGATCGTTCCAGCCGCCGCCAAGAATCAGACGGTCGCCGCGGCTGCTCGCGTTGGCGCACCACTCGCGGGCGTTGCCTGCCACGTCATAGGTGCCGTAGCGGTGCATGGCGTTCGTGCTGCCGACGGGCAGGATCGAGTCGCCGGTGAGGTTGGCGATCGGCACGATGTCGCCGCTCGCCCAGGTCAGCGCGACTCGGTTCCAGTGGTACAGGGAGGGCAGACGCTTGCCGGCAAACGCTGCGTAGGCTGCAGCCTCGTACCAGCTGACGCCGGTGACCGGCAGGTCACCCGTGCCCACCGGGAAGTCGCCGACCTCCCAGGTTGCCGGGCCGGGCCGGCCCGTGGTGTCCACGAACCGCGCCATGGCCTCGTCCCAGCTCAGCGCTCGGCCGTCGTCGATGAACGGCTCGCGCCAAAAATCAGGATTGCTGTAGCCCCCCGCGTCCGCAAAGCGCTGGAAGTCGCTGTTCGTGACCTCGTAACGGTCCACGAAAAAGTCGCCCGGCTCCTGCGGCGGCAGGTGCTCGACACCTGGCATGTGGATACCCGCCGGCGCGCCGGTGAACTCGATCTGCGGCGCCGAGGCCGGCGCCCACACCATCCCTTCGGGCACGTCTTCGGCGTGCCGCAGCACGTAGCCGCGACCCTCGCTCCGAGATGCCGGATTCCAGTAGAGGTCCTCGATCGGTTCGAAACCGTCTTTCTCGATCCGCACCCGCAGCACCCCGGTGACGAACGGAAGCTCCTCGATCGGGGTCTCGCCGAGCAGTTCCCACTCCTGGGCGACCGCCGCATAGGGTTTGGCGAGCACGCGTGCACCGGGCGGTTCGGAGCGGATCGTCAGCGGTCTCGAGTACTGACCGCGAAGCCGCTCGAGGAGAGGGTCGTTCGGGATGAACCGTTCCGCCTCGCGGCCGAGCTGAAAGGCCTGCCACGTGCCGAGGCCGCCGGCCCAGGTGGTCGAATCCAGCAGCCGTTCGATCTCGGGAAGGGCCTGCTGCCGCGCCCACCGCTGGCGGGCGCCGCGGTGAGCGTACCAGGCGCCGACAAGGGTCAGGGCAACCACCAGCAGGGCCGCAGGGATCGCCACCAGCGGCCGGCGCAGCAGATCGCCGACCCCGGCCCGACGGTCGGGCACGCCCGGGGCGCCGCTGAACCGCGCCTGCAGCTCGACGAGGTCCTGTCGCAGCTCGGCCGCCGACGGGTACCGATCGCCGGGTGTGCGCGCCAGGCAGCGCGCGATGATCTCGCCGAGCATCGGCGGCAGCGAGACATTGACGTCGCCGAGCGGGGGCGCGGACGAGGTCAGGATCGCGGACAGCGTGGAGACGTTGTTCTTCCGCTTGAACGGGTTCCGTCCCGTCGCCATCTCGTAGAGCAGAATGCCGAGGGAGAAGACGTCGGATCGGTGGTCGACGGCGGTACCCTCGGCCTGCTCGGGTGACATGTAGGCGAGCGTCCCCAGCACCTGGCCAAGCTCGGTCCTCCCTCCCACCGAGGCGGTCAGGTCGTCGTCCGACGCCTCCTCGACCAGCTTGGCAAGGCCGAAGTCGAGAACCTTTACGCGGCCGTCCTCGTCGAGCATGATGTTGCCGGGCTTGATGTCGCGATGGGTGATCCCCTTTGCGTGCGCAGCGCTGATCGCGTCCGTGATCTGTCCGGCGAAGTCCAGCAAGGACGGCAGCGCGAGACCGCCTTCCGGGATCAGGTCGACCAGGGATTCTCCAGACACCAGCTCCATGGAGATGAAGTGGACGCCTGAGGCGTCCTCAAGTGCGTAGATGGTGACGATGTTCGGGTGCTTGAGGGCGGCGATCGCGGAGGCCTCTCGCTTGAACCGTGCGCGACGCTGCGGACTGCGCGCCAGCTCGTCTGGCAGCACCTTGATTGCGACCTCACGCCCGAGGCGCTCGTCGATCGCCCGCCAGACGACACCCATGCCACCCTCACCGAGCTTGTCGACGAGCCGGTAGTGGAGAAGCGTCTCGCCACTCTCTGGGGCCATGCTCGCGATTGTACAGTGGGGTGGAGCCTGGTGCCACGACCGCGAGTGCCGTGTGTGTGCCCCACGATCTCTTTCTGACAGGAGCCGCCTTGGACGAGTTGCTCGCGACCGGCCGATGGGAGATCGATGGGTCACGGCGCGCGATCGAGTAGCTGATGTCGCGCTTCGCTCTGCCGGAGGCGGCGAGCTGAAGATCTGAGTCGACAACCCCGAAGGGGGTCTCGCGTGAAGAACATCTGACTGTTTCTGGCAGTCGGGGGAGCCGTCGTTCCCTATGCGTTCTTCAGTCGGTATTTGCTCGCCGACGTCATCGACCTGCCCGGCAATCCCAGCACCTCGCAGCCCCGGCTCGCAATGTCTGGCCGCTCGCTTTGATCGTGAGGTCGGTCCGCACGCTCGGAAGGATGAACAGTGCAGCCATCACGACCCTCACATCGTTCCCGCTTTGAACATGCTGACTTTGTGATAGTTGTGATGGGTGGCACCCAACCAACGTGCTTGACGATTTCATCGGTGCAGTTGGAAGGCCGCGGCGGGCGACCGACAACTCGAAAAGCGTCAAAACCGTCATACCCGGCACCGCGAGCGGGCGACTAGGGATCCGTTGTCGGGGTCACGGCAGCCAGAAAGCCGCCTCCCGCGAAGCGGCTGCCGTCAACGCGAAGTAGCAGATTGTTGGGTCCTGGGCTCAGCGTGACGGGGAACCGCGCCGCCACGTGCTCGGGCGTCGAAAGGAAGTCGGTCCAGACGTAGTCCTGAGGCTCGACGGTGCCCAGGTGGCGTCCATCGAGCCATGCGTCAATCCTGTTGGCAGTGCTGAAGACAAGATCGCGGCGCGCGCCGTCTTCGCCGCCCTCTAGAGTCGTTCTCAGGTAGGCGAGATGACGGTCGCCGCCCAGGAAGTCGGTGAAGCGGCCGGTGATCACCATTCCCCTCTCATCTGCCACCACTGAGCGGGGAACGGGGGCCTCACCGCCGCTCTCGACGGCATTGTTGGGCCGCGCAAAGGGGCCAAAGGCCTCCCATTGAGTGAGCAGTGTGGGCGATACCGGCTTGGCCCGCGTGTCCGGGCCGGCGGCTGTGATGGCGCCAAATCGCCGAACCACGATGTCATCGACCCACACCGGATCACCACGGCCGGGTCGGGCCTCGAGACCGATGGCGCCACGGTCCATCTCGATGCCATCGAAGAGAACCAGAGGCTGTGCCAGATCTCCGAAGGCGAACCGTGCCTCGCGTCCGACCACGTCGAGCCGGAATCGGTACCAGCGGTTCGGCACGATGGTCCGCGGCCCTTCCAATGGAACCTTGAGTTCCTCGTAGAGGCGCCACGACGGGTTGCCGTCGCGATGCGGGCTTACCCTGATGTAGCTGCCGTTTCCCTTGACGTAGATACACCCGAAGTCGGTGCGGCTACCCCGTCGGCGATGGTTGTAGATCAGCCCCAGGTAGCCGTCGCCGTTCGTCGGGAAGAGCACTCGGCCGTCGATCCGCACATTGGTCCAGCCCTCAGATCCGCGGAGAAGGGTGTGCACGAATCCGCCCTGCAGCGGCACCAGCTCGAGGACGTGATTGTCCGCCTCCGTGCCGTCTTCGGGAACGATTCGAACGTTGCCCTCAGGCCCTACAGTCAGCCACTGGGACAGATCATGCTCGAAGTCGTCGCGTGCCAGCGGTTCCTCGGCCCCGATTGCCACCACCAGAAGCCAGCCCACGGCGACTAGACAGGCAACGACGGTGAGAATGGTCCAACGGCGTGGCGGCTGGCTCATGGGTTACTCCGGCGGGAAAGACTCGAGCGACTCTAGCACGCTCAGGGGTGCCACCCTTCGCATTCACGCATTGTTGAAGCGCCGCTGATAATCGCTTATTCCTGAACTTCTACGCGGTTGCTGGGCTCGGTGCTGCAATGTCGCACCCGGCATTTGACTCGCAATGCAGCAATGCGAAGGGCGGCACCGTCGTTGGCACCGTTGTATCCCGACTGGCGACTGCAAGCTATAGAAAATCAGAAAATTGTGCCGAGGTGTGGGGTCACGAGGAATCGCGTGTATCGGCGCCAAGATCGCGGGGATGCGCCGTCTTCGGACTCGACAGTACCGCACGGCGCCTGCCTGGGAACCGCCGCGGTGCCACGCACTCCGAAAATCTCGGGAGGGTCGTCGGCGGGTCGGTCCACACCCTGCGGAAGCTGTTCCAATCGTCACAATCGACGTCGTCGTCGGCATCGTTGTCGAACAACCGGCAGGCCGGATCGTTCCAGGTGGTGTCGCTGCCGCCGAAGCAGTCAGCGAAAGCGGCCGGGTCCTCCAAAAGCGTGCCCGGCACCTTTTGCCTTTTGGCACTCGTATTTTTTCTGAGATAGAGGGTTGGGGAACGACCGCCAGGCGCCTAGCGGGGCTGGTTGCTCGGTTGCCCGAGGCGGTGAGCCGATGGGCGAGTCACGGGGCAGCGATGCGGCAGCAGTCTCGAGAATTCAGGGATGAGTACGAGAGGCTGGATCAAGCGCTCGCTGCCGGTCAGGGTGTGGCGAAACAACCATGATCACAACAACGTTGAAATCGTTGGGCCTGGCACTCGTAGCGGTCGAGCGATGGAGGCAGAGCAGGAGTCGCCTCGCGAGGGTTCTGCAGATGAACCCGGACGTGGTGAGCTGGTGGGCGGGGGAGGGGGCGAAGATTCGGATCAACGACCCGGAGTACGCGGCGGAGTTCGACCGCCTGGGCCAGGGCGTCGCCGCGAGGGCTGCAGAGATGACGGCCTCGGAGCGCGTTGGACGGATTTTCTAAGTATCCAAAGCGTGGCATCTAGCCAAAGGAGATTCCTTGCCCTTGTGGGGACGAGTGTGGTCCGCTAGCCCGGGCTTTGAGTTTCGCCCGTCGCCTCCTCGTGGGCCGCGAACCACTGGACGATCGCCGGATAGAGATCGGCGATTGTCTCTTTTTCCCCCCGGTTGGCGTAGGTTTCGACGAGAAACGCCCTGAATTCCGGAAACTGCAAAAACCCGCGACCGTTCTCTCCCATGAATTCGTCGAGCCGGTTCAGCAGCTTCTCGTGGTCTTCCTCGGGCGCATAGTCGAGGTAGCGGAGCGCCACCAGGCCCCAGTTCATGTACTCGTTGAAGGTCGCCGACGGCGTACCGTAGAACCCCTGCACCTGCTCGGTGGTCCAGAACGAAAGGTCGGTGACCGCTTTTACGATCTCGTCCACGTATCCATTGGCCGTCGGGTTGATGTAGCCGTGATTGAGCTCGGTGAACACGATGTTTCCTCGGTAGATCAGGTCGCTGGTCGGGCTGGCGTCCTTCAGGCGCCGGTAGGGGAAGTTGACGTGCGGCTGGAGCTCGCGGAAATCACCCTGCTGGATCCACGTCACCGATTGCGAGCCTCCAACTAGCGGCGAAAGGACGATCTTGACCGTGTCGTAAGGGTCGACCTCGGGAAACTGACGGCCGAGCCAGGTCTTCATCTCGTTCAGGTCGATGTCCTCGGCGTAGAAGCGGACCTGCTCTTCATAGGTCGGTCGCTCGCTTTCGAAAAAGTCGCGGAAGCTGGTGTCTCGGGAGAACGCCCGCATCTCTTCGAAGAAAGGGATGAGTGCGTTTTCGCTGGTTCCGGTGAAGCCGGTCCGGTCGTAGATCGAGCTGCGTTGGATCTCGCCTTGCTCGTCGTACTCGAACGCATAACCGTTCATCTTCAATGGGTTGTAGCGGTTTCGGCTTTGTTCGAGCTGCTCGTTGAGGGATGCCACGAAGGGGTGGTCCTGGTGGTCGCCGAACCAGTCCATCATGCGCGTGTAGTACTCGCTCTGTTTGTAGACCAGCCAGCGGTCCTCCCTGGCCACCTCGGTCAGCGCAATGGCGACGTTGACGAGCTCGTAGACCTCTGGAATGACGGGGGTGATCTTCCCGGTGTACTCGGCGATGTACTCGTCGGTGAAGACGGCGGCCGGTCGGTGGAGGCGCCCCTCGATGCGAGTTTGATGCGTCACACCGCCGTAGATGACGTCGAAATCGTGGGACTCGCCGATCGCCGTGGCCCGACAGAATTCCTCGACATCGGTGATGAAGCAGACCTCTGCGGTCTCGCCGGGATCCAGGTCGACGAGGAGGATATCCGGTTGGAGCTCGGGGTCGAGCCGCCACGTGCCGTGACGATAATCATCGTCGATGCGGTAGCTGATGACGGGCTCGCCCGACTGGATCGACGGCCGTTCCGAACGTGAGGGTGTGCATGCAGCGGTCAGGGCGGCTATTACGAGAATTGTCACGTGAATCGGTTTCATCGTTTTCCTTTCCAGGTTGGCGATCACACGAACCTCGCGCCGAGTATTTGTTGATGCTTTTGGGTTAATCCTGAGGCCTTGCATAGAGTGTGCGATCGAGCGCGATGATTATCATAGCTGAACAATTCTGCAATCCTGGACGTCTGACTCCCTATGCGTGCCGATAGGTGCCACCCATCACGATTCTCACATCGCTGCCATTCTGGGAAACCGACTCTGTGAGCCTTGTGATGGGTGGCACCTATATAGAGAAGACTCCTGGTGACTCTGGGTCTGGAACGCTGGAGGCAGAAGACGGGTGAGCTGGCGCTCGCACTTCAGAAGAGCCCGGATGTGGTGAGTTACATGAAGAGGGAGTGTGTTCGGATGCGACTTGAGGACCCTGAGTTCAATTCCCGCCTGGAAGAACATGACACGCAGCTTTCCGAACACGTCAGACAAGCATGACTTCGAACTGCGGGCCTGGCGCTCGTGATACTGATACCGAATCTCATGTTATAGTCGGAGGATGTTCCAGGTATCGACGGGCACCAACCCAATGGGTGGTGGAGAGACCGATGGAAAAGTGACGGCGATCCTGGGGCAGATGTGCTCGGGCGACAGGGGCGCGGCTGCGCGGCTGGTCCCCCTGGTCTATGAGGAGTTGCGCGCCATAGCGCAGGATCGCCTCAAGCGAGAGCGCCCGGGCCACTCGTTGCAGCCGGGGGCGCTGGTCAACGAGGTCTGGCTTCATTTCAGGAAAGGTGCCGATCTCGACCTCAGCAGCCGTTCGCATTTTCTCGCCGTCGCCGCGAATGCGATGCGACGCCTGCTCATCGATCATGCGCGGGCACGCGGCGCCGCCAAGCGCGGCGGCGGATGGGAGAAGGTCAGCCTCTGCGAGCAGGCGCCGCGCTCGCCCGGGGACGGAGACGATGTCGACGTCGTGGCGTTGCACGACGCCCTGGATCGCCTCGAGCAGCTCAGCGAACGCCTGGCCAGCGTGGTCGAGCTGCGCTTCTTCGGCGGTCTCACCGTCAAAGAGGCGGCGGAGGTTCTCGGTGTCGCGCCGGTCACCATCGAAAGGGACTGGACGAAGGCGAAGGCCTGGCTGCGGCGGGAACTGAAGGGCGGCTGAGCAAGTCGGTGGATCGGGCTCGTTTCGAATCCGTGATGTATCTGTTCGAGGAGATCCTCGAACTGCCCTCCAGCGATCGCTTGGCGCAGCTCGAGCAACGCTGCGGTAACGATCAGAACCTGCGAGAGCTGGTCGGGTCGCTGCTCGCACAGGCCGAAGCCGACGACGGGTTTCTCGAGTCGGACACTCCGGGCGATATTCTGCGAGGGCATTTCGACGATCTCGGCGTCGAAACGATCGGGCCGAGCGCGAAGACGAGAATCCCAGCGCGCATCGGGGGCTACCGGATCGTGGACGTGCTCGGCAGAGGAGGGATGGGCGTCGTCTACGAGGCGGAGCAGGAGAACCTGCGGCGGCGCATCGCCCTCAAGATCCTGCGGATGCTGCTCCTTTCCGAGCGGTCCCGCGCCCGCTTCGAACGCGAGGCGGAGATCCTCGGGCGCCTTCGCCATCCCGGCATAGCTCACATTTACGAGGCGGGTGTCACGAGTACGAGCGACGGTGAACCGATTTCGTACTACGCGATGGAGCTGGTCGAGGGAGTCCCTCTCACGCGTTACGCCGAGGACCGTCGGCTCGATTCGCGCGCCCGGCTTGCCCTGATGGTCAAGATCTGTGACGCCGTGGAACACGCCCATGGTCATGGCATCGTCCACCGCGATCTCAAACCGGACAACATCCTGGTGGACGGACGTGGCGAACCCCGGGTCCTCGACTTCGGCGTGGCGCGGATCATCGGCCAGGAGATGACGGCGAATTCCATGGCCACGGCCACGGGACTGCTGATCGGAACCCTGCCGTACATGAGTCCCGAGCAGGTGGGGCCGAGGCCGGACGAGATCGATGCCCGCTCGGACGTCTACGCCCTCGGGGTCGTCGCCTTCGAGCTGCTGGCGGGCCGCCTGCCCCTCGACGTCACCGCAGTCTCGATCCCCGAGGCAATACGGCGCATCCGCGAGGACGACGCCCCGTCCCTCGACACCGTCGATCGGAAGTACCGCGGCGATCTGGCGACGATTGTCGGCAATGCCCTCGAAAAAGAGCCAAGCCTCCGCTACCCCTCGGCCGCCGCCTTTTCCCGGGACATTCAGCGCCATCTCGCCGACCAGCCGATCCTCGCCAAACCTCGCAGCGGCTTCTACCGCTTCCGCAAGTTCGCCCAACGCCACAATGCTCTCATGGCCAGTACCGCGGCCGTTTTCCTGGCCCTGCTTGTCGGCACCGGCGTGGCGGTGCGCCAGGCGGCGATCGCGCGGTACGAGCGATCGGTGGCCGTCGACCACCAACGACGCGCCGAGCGCGCGGTACGAGCGATCGGTGGCCGTCGACCACCAACGACGCGCCGAGCGCGCGGCGTACCGCGCCAACATCGGCGCCGCCGTCACCGCCGTCGAGGCCAACGATGTGGTGTTCGCGAGCGGGAATTTGGAGGCCGCGCCCGGGAACATGCGCGGCTGGGAGTGGAGGCATCTCGACTCTCGCATCGACCGCAGCTCGCTGGCGATCGATGCCGGCACCGGCCGATTCACCGAGCTCCGCTTCGAAGATGACGATACACAGCTCGTGGTCCTGGACCGGAGCTCCATCCCGTGGTTTGTTTCCTCGATCGCACTTCCCAGCGACGAGGTGTCGCGGCGGCGCTTCCCCGTCGGAATGACTCGGCCCTACCGGGTGCCGGTCGAGGCGAGCTGGCAGGCGATCAGGGGTCTCTTCTTCGTCGGCGGTGAGTCTCTGGTCGAGCTAACCGACCCGGATGGGGTCCGAATGCACCTCCTCCGCCGCTGTCGCGACGACGCCAGGGGGACCACGGTCCGCGCGTTGACGGCCGACGGCCGGCACGCGGTGCTCTCGTCCAACGTCGGTGCGCCGCCGTCCGAGAGCGAAGTCTCTCTTTGCGACCTGGAAACCGGAGAGGGAGGCCCCACCATTTGCATCCCGTGCGTGGGGGCGTTCGCAATGAGCGCGGACGGATCGGTGGTGGCCGTCTCGCCGAAGACCGATGAAAGGGTGAGCCGGGTCGAGCTTTTCTCCACAAGGGACGGCAGCCAGCTGAGATTGCTCCCGGTGCGGATCGACGACATCACGGCCCTGGACCTGAGCCATGACGGCGGACGGCTCGTCGCCGGGTCGTACAACGGCGTGCCGCGGCTCTGGAGGGTCAGAACGGGGCAGCTGCTGGCGGAGCGCCGCGCGCATGGCGGCCGGCACATCGGTGTCGCTCGCTTCAGTCGCCCTGGCACACGGGTCGCCAGCGGCGCCGCCGATCGTACGGTACGTCTCTGGCCCCCCGACCTGTCGGGTGAGCCGGTCGTCCTCGTCGGTCACGCCCACGAGATTCGCGAGGTCCGCTTCTCGCGAAGCGGCAGCCGCCTGGATTCGGCCGACCGCGGCGGTTGGATCCGCCTGTGGAATCTCGACGAGAGCCTCGACGAGCCAGAGGTCCTGCGAGGGCACGGCGCATACGGCAATCCGGTCCGCTACTAGCCGGACGGCCTGCTGAACGCTTCGGGCTCCTGGGACGGGAACCTCAGGGCGTGGGACGCGATCACGGGTGAGGAGCTTCGGAGCTTCGACCTGTGCCCCGGGACCGACTTGGAGTTCGGCGTGACGAGCCTCGCCATGGACGACGACGGCGTTCGACTGGCTGTCGGCACGACACATGCAGGGGTGTTCCTCTACGACCTAGTCACCGGCAGGGTGTTGCGCCCTACGAACCCGGACAAACGAATCTCGTGCCTCGAATTTGCACCGGGGGGCCGGGTGCTGTTTGCGGGCACGACCTGGGAGGACCTGCTGCTTCTCGATGCAGGCACTCTCGAAGTCGTGGGCAACGAACCCTTCGGTCTTCCCTTCGCCTGATCGCCGGACGGCACGCGGCTGCTGCTGCGCGACTCCGAGACCAGCCTGGTCATACGCGACGGTCTGGCTGGATCGGCGCGTGTCCGAATCGAGCCCGTGGACGACCATACGAACACGGTCGCGTTGAGTCCGGACGGCCGGCGGATCGTCACGGCCTCGACCACCGGCGACGCGCAGGTGTGGGATGCGGGTTCCGGCGAGCTGCTCGGTCCCCTTGGCACCAATCGAGGAGAGGTCCACGCGGTCAGGTTCCACCCCGAAGGGACACGGATCGCTGTCGCGGGCGGCGACGGCACGATCCGACTGTTCGATCCCCAAACCCTGGAGGAGATCGTGCACCTCCGCGGCCAGGAGGCGTACGTCTCCGTACGTGGCCTGGAGCCCCGACGGCTCGACGCTCGCTTCCGCATCGGGAGACGGTTCGCTCCGTCTCTGGCACACCGTGTCCGTGAGGCAGCGAAACGCCCGGCGTGCTCGTTGGCGCGAGCTCCGGGGCAAGGCGTCGCCAATCGTCGCCGGCCTATTCCGAGAGTTGGGGCGGACCGACGCCGTGGCCGCGCTCCTTCGCGAGGACTCCGCACTGGACGCCAAGCTCCGTCGGGCAGCTCTGACCGAGCTGTTCGCCCGACAATCCCGTTAATCCTCCCCCTCTGACGACTCCTCCAGATCCTCGTGATGGGTTTCGGCTCTCGTTTCCGCATTACACGGTAGAGAGAAGAAACCGGGCGCCTGAAGCCCAAGACTAGGAGACTTTCTCATGACTCGACCGAGAAACAGTTTGGCGGCCGCGATGGCCATTGTGGCCCTGGCGGCGGGCGTGGCGAGCGCCCAACTACCCGATCCCGGCATGGAGGTCGGACCGGGCACGACCGGCGTCGTCATCATCGACCCGCAGAACGACTTCCTCTCGCCCGAGGGCGTGACCTGGGGTCTGGTTGGCAAGAGCGTGACCGCCAACGGCACGGTCAAGAACATCGAGACACTGATGAAGACCGCCAAGAAGCACGGCTTCCCGGTGTTCATCTCGCCCCACTATTACTACCCGACCGACAAGGGGTGGCAGTTCGGGGGAGCCGTCGAAACGATGATGCACAGCATCAACATGTTTGGCCGGAACGGGGCGCTCACCCTCGAGAACTTCAAGGGCTCCGGAGCCGACTGGCTAGAACAGTACAAGCCGCTGATAAC
This sequence comes from Candidatus Sulfomarinibacteraceae bacterium, assembly GCA_041552055.1. Classification (GTDB taxonomy): domain Bacteria; phylum Acidobacteriota; class Thermoanaerobaculia; order Thermoanaerobaculales; family Sulfomarinibacteraceae; genus JBFELO01. Next base: position 22,792 of record JBFELO010000057.1, read on the forward strand.
GGACGGCAAGACGATCGTCGCGAGCCCGCACAAGGTCTACGGCCCCGAAACGAACGACCTGACGCTGCAGCTCAGAAAACGCGGCGTGAGCAAGGTGATCCTGGGCGGCATGTCGGCCAACCTCTGTGTCGAGTCCCATCTGCGGGGCCTGCTCGAAGGGGGGTTCGAGGTCGCGGTGGTGACGGACGCCACGGCGGCGGCCCAGGCCCCCGATCTTGACGGCTACGCGGCGGCGTTGACGAACTTCCGTTTCCTGGCCAACACGACGTGGACCACCGCCGAGGCGAAAGCAGCGATGGCGAGCGCGAACAAGATAACGTCCGCCCGCTCGGTTGCGGGCGGTCAATAATCAAACGGAGGATGTCATGAACACAAAAGCCATTCGATTCTCCGTCATCCTGGCGACCACCGCGTTCCTGATCGCCGCGGTGCCGAACGTTCACGCCGGATTGGCCGTCAAGTTCTACGGCACGGCACAGAAGGGCGACCTGAGCCCGCACATCGAGGAGGCGATCGAGCAGTCGGAGGTGGACGTCGAGAACTTCGACTGCTACCAGCTCCCGCTCCTGGACTTGGCGAGCGGTCGCCCTCTCGGCATCGGCGTCGACTGCCTCAAACCCTTTGACAATTCGGGCGACGCCTTCGGCGACGGCCTGCAGATCGAGGCCAAGACGTTTTTCTTCCTGCCGAAGGGAATGATCGTCAACCACGGTTGTACGAGTGTCCGTCCTTTCTTTGCCGGTGTCGGCGATGCCGGAGCCACGCACATAACCGGTTCGATCCCGGGCAGCGAGTTCGGCGTCGAGCCCTTGCCGATCCTTGAGTGTAAGGAGACCGGAGGGGTGATTCTCACCACACGCGGTTTCCGAAATACCTCGGGGGATGTCCGGCTCTCGGGCGCGGTCGACTTGTCGAACGCCGGCGAGGGCGAGATCACGTTCAGTTGCATTTTCGTGCTCGATCTCGATCCGTTCGGTCTGGCCAACTGACGGGGAGACCGCGACTAACGGTAGGCCAGTCGGCGGACAATGATGGGGTCGGGTCTCATTGGAGGCCCGACCCCGTTGTCCTCACGGGTGGAGCGTTACACCTCATGACTTGATGGGGATAGCTGCCACCCATCACTGTGATGGGTGGCACCTGCGCATGCGTCGCTGCCATTCTGAAAAACCGACTTTGTGAGACTTATGATGGGTGGCACCTGCGCATGTTCGAGGCATCCATGACGGTGAACGCGGCACCAATGAAGATGCCCCGCACCATGTAGTAGAGTGCATCCATGGCGGTTGCACCTGGAACCCGAATCGGCCCGTACGAAGTCGTCGGGCTGCTCGGCGCTGGCGGCATGGGGGAGGTCTACCGCGCCAGCGATCCTCGGCTGGGCCGCGACGTCGCGATCAAGGTACTGTCCGAAGCGACGCGCGCGAGCCCCGAACGTCGCACCCGCTTCGAGCGCGAGGCCACGCTGCTGGCGTCGATCAACCACCCGAACATCGCGACCATCCACGGGCTCGAGGAGCTCGCCGGATCGGCCGCGATCGTGATGGAGCTGGTGGACGGCCCCTCACTCGCCGACCTGATCGCCCGGGGCCCTTTGAGTCTCGCCGAGGCTGCGCGCATGGCACACCAGATCGCCGACGGGATGAGCAGCGCCCACGCGCGCGGCATCGTCCACCGCGATCTCAAGCCGTCGAACGTGCGGATCGCGACCGACGGCCGCGTCAAGATCCTCGACCTCGGCCTGGCCAAGATGGTCGCGAGCGATTCGGGCGCGGCGCTGGAGTACAACTCCCCGGACGATGAGGAAACGCTCGCCATCGAGACGCGGGAAGGAGCCGTCATCGGCACCGCGCCCTACATGTCACCCGAGCAGGCGGTCGGGGCGCCGGTCGATGTGCGCACCGACGCCTGGGCGTTCGGCGCCGTGCTGTTCGAGATGCTGAGCGGCCGACGCGCCTTCCCAGGCCGCACGATCACGGACACGCTCGCTGCCGTGCTGCGCGGCGCTGTCGATTGGGAGACGCTGCCGGCCGACATCCCTCGGGAGGTTCGGCTTGTCATCGAGCGGTGTCTCGTGCGAGAGGCCTCCGATCGCCTGAGCGATCTCGGCGAGGCGCGAGACGCGCTCCGGCCGTTCGCGGACTCCGGCTCTGTCGCCGCCCCGCGTGCGTCGGGCGATCCAAAGTCGATCGTCGTGCTGCCGTTCGCGAACCTGAGCCCGGATCCCGACACCGAGTACTTCAGCGACGGGCTGACCGACGAGATCATCACCGATCTGTCGCGGGTCCACGCACTGCGCGTGATCTCCCGATCCTCGACGATGCGTCTCAAGGGCGACGCGCGCGACCTCGCGGCCATCGGCCGGGACCTCGGCTGCCGGTACGTGCTCGAAGGCAGCGTGCGGCGCGCGGCGAACAGTCTGCGGATCACGGCGCGGCTGGTGGACGCGCCGAACGACGTGCAGCTGTGGGCCGACAAGTACGGGGGCACGTTGGACGACGTGTTCGACATCCAGGAGCGCGTGTCGCGATCGATCGTGGACGCTCTCGAGATTCGACTGACGCCGCAGGAGGACGAGCAACTCGCCGAGCATCCGATCGCCGACGTCCGCGCCCAGGAGAGCTATCTCCGCGCGCGGAGCGAGATCTGGAGCTTCATGCCAGGCAGCCTGGACCTGGCGATCAGCCATCTGGAAGCGGCGCTCCGGCTGGTCGGCGACAACGTCCTGATCTATCAGGGACTCGGCGAGGCGTACTTCCAGTACGTGAACATCGGCGCCGCGATCGGGCGAGAAGAGGAGATCATCCAGAAGTCGGAGTCGTGTGTGGACAAGATCTTCGCGCTCGAGCCCGAATCGCCGCGCGGGTACCTGGTGCGCGCGCCGGTCCAGTTGGCCCGGGGTGACATTCACGGCTGCGGCCGGAGCCTGCGGCGCGTGCTACAGGCCTTTCCGCAGGAAATCGTGGCGCTGCAGCTGTACACCCACGTGCTCGGCTGGCTGGGCGGGAAGCCCCACGCTGCGGAGCCTGTCGCGGCACGGCTGGTCGACGTCGATCCGCTCAACCCGATGAGCCTGCTGATGAACGCCATGGTGCCATTGTTCGCCGGTCGGTTCTCGGAGGCGGTGGAGTCTGCGCGCCGCATGTTCGAGCTCGATCCGGTGACCCCGGTCTGGCGTGCGAACTACGTCATGGCCCTGAGCTACGCCCGGCGTTTCGACGAGGCGGAGGAGTTGACCGAGGCGGTGGCCGCTCAGCCGGACTCGGACATCGGCACGTGGTGGATGGGGCTCTTGCGGGCGGCCTGGCGGGCGGACCGTGCGGAGGTCTTGCGGCTCGCCGACGGACCTTTTCAGCAGGTTGCCGCGTGGGATGCGGAGGTCCCTTGGGCTCTGGCGAGCGCCCATGCCGCGGTCGGCGCCAAGGACGAGGCGCTGCTCTGGCTCGACCGCGCGATCGAGCGCGGGATGATCAATTACCCGTTTCTCTCCGAACACGACTGGTACTTGGACAGCATTCGCGGCGAGGCGCGCTTCGGCCAGGCGATGGAGCGGGCCAAGCGCGAGTGGGACCGCCTCGAGGTGTGAGGTGTAAGCGTTTGAGGAATGCCACTGGGTCGCTCTCTCGAACAACAAAGAGTCGATGCAGATGGAGGCACCCAGAAGAGCATTGGGACTGGAGGGCGAATGAACAACACATTGAAGCTGCTCATCTCGGTCGCCATTCCTCTGTTGGTCGGAGGTCTTTCCGGTTTCGCCACCGCACGTGGGGTCGCGGACTGGTATCCCACGCTGGTGAAGCCATCGTTCAACCCACCGGCCTGGGTCTTCGGTCCGGTGTGGACCGTGCTGTACATCATGATGGGAGTGGCCGCTTTTCTCGTCTGGCGCGCGGGCCTCGATGTGGACGGAGTCAGGATCGCGCTGACTGTGTTCGCGGTCCAACTCGCCCTCAACGGATTGTGGTCGATCCTGTTCTTCGGAATGCAGGCGCCCGGTTTGGCACTGATCGAGATCGTCCTGCTCTGGATCGCCATTGGCTTCACGGTGGTTCTCTTCTGGCGGGTTTTCCCGTTGCCGGGAGCCTTGCTGCTGCCGTACTGGGCCTGGGTCAGTTTCGCCGCGGTGCTCAACGCGTCTCTCTGGTGGCTGAACCGGGCGGCGATGAGCTGACGGCTCGGGATCGGTGGATCGGATCGGTGCCAGCCAAGCTATGTAGAAAGGGAAGACGTGTCCCCACATTTTGAATGACCTCTCATTGACCTCGCGTAACAAGAAAAGCGAGAGCAGAGATCGACTGGGCTCCTCACGTCGATGCATCCTGTTTTTGCCTCTCCCTGAACTGTTAATCGCTACTAAATATTTGTCAATATGCGATTTATCTGGATCCGGTCGTTGACATTTGGTGGCCCGAGACCCACTTTGTATCGTGAAAGGCGTCGGAGAACAACGTGATCATCGGCGTGGCTGCCGTGCTGACGGTTGTCCAGCCCCTGACGACCGGATGGGCGGCCGACGACCGCGGCCTGCGCAAACCGGGGACAGAGCTCGAATACTGTTCCGACCACCGGAGTGACTCATTCAGGAGCTTGTCATGAGAAACCTGTCTACACTTTTTGTGGTAGGTGCAGTAGCTTGCTGGAGCAACAGTTTCGCACAATATGCCGATTGGCTGAATTTTACCAATGGGCAGTCGGTGTATGTGCTCGCAGACAGCGGCAATGAGCTGTGGATTGGCGCGTGTCAGGGAGGATTGATCAAGTTCGACAAAACCACAGAGGAGATGACTTTCTATAACCACGCAAATTCCGGCTTGCCTCACAACGATGTCTACGCTCTTGCGGTAGACGGTAGTGATATATGGATCGGAACCTGGAATGGATTAGCGAAGTTTGATGGCTCACAATGGACAACCTTTTACACGAGCAATTCTGGCCTGCCCGAAAACGACGTCAGGGCTCTTGCAGTAAATGATAACGATATATGGATAGGAACCGGTCGAAGCGGCGTGGCGAAGTTCGATGGAACGACGTGGAAAATATACAGCACCTCAAATTCTGCCTTGCCCTATAACCGGATCTCGTCGCTTGCAATAGACGGTAACAACGTATGGATTGGAACGGGTAACTTTCATGGTACAGAAGGCGGTGGACTCGCCATGTTTGATGGGGCTGACTGGAGGGTCTACGACACGAGGAATTCCGAGTTGCCTCATGACGCCGTGATGTCTCTCGCGACAGATAATGGCAATATCTGGATTGGAACTGGTGAGGGTGGATTGGCAGAATTTGATGGTACAAACTGGACA
>JBFELO010000058.1:0-27605 GCA_041552055.1 Candidatus Sulfomarinibacteraceae bacterium
GCTGTCGTCGGTCGGCCGTCCGCGTCGATCATCTGACACTCGAGGCGACCTTTACGCCACTATTGGCGGCCTAGTGATAACCAGTCCTGCGACAAATCGCCACCGTTAGGAACGTTACCGTCCGACGGATCGCCGTCCGGCACTCGCGCGAGGCGAAATGTCATTCAGCAGAATCGGCCCGGTGACGACCAGTGCGAAATCCTGGCCCGGCTCCGCGATCCGGTGTGGCGTCACCGCGACCGTCCAACGTCCGGGCCGTCCTTCGGGACGCCACACGACCTCGACGTTGTTGAGCCGGTCACCAGATCCACCCGACACCGAGATCCCGTGAGCGAAGTCGTTGCCGAAAAAGGTCCCGCCAGGCCCCTCCACCACCAGATCGAGATCGTTGACCAGGTTGGTCTCCGCGAGCGAGTTCGAGGGCGGATCGGTCCACACCAGAACCACCTTGAGCGGTCCCGGGGCCACGACGCGGAACTCGGACACCATCGCGGCGTCGCCGGAGCTCGAGAACGGCCCGCCCCGATCCTCCACCAACAGCCGGAACGGCGCGCCCGGAAAGTACATCATCCGATCCAGCTGCACCAATCCCCAACCCTGGTCACGCGACGGAATCGGCCGGACGTCACTGCAGCCGAGCGTGGTCAGGTCGACCGCCGAGGCGATCAGGGCGACCTTGACGAGAGCCGCGGACGGCGCAAAGCCCGAACTTGGACTCGGCCGTCCGTCCGGGTAGAAGCCGTCGACGAAGTACTGGCGGACCAGAGCGGCGAGCCCGGCGGCGGTCGGCGTCGCCATCGAGGTGCCGGATTTCAGCTCGGCATCGCAGTTTCTCGTGCCGAGCAATCGGTCGGAAGACGCGGATGCCACGAACCGCCCGGGCGCAACCACGTCGGGCTTGACCCTCCCGTCATGGGTCCAGCCGCGAGAGGTGAAGGTGGCAACGCACGGTGGATCGACATCGCCGTGCTCGACGGCCCCCACACTGACCACGTTCTTGCCGGTGGCCGGCGAGATGACCGTGTCGTCGAGAGGGCCGGCGTTGCCGCCGGCGAAGAAGACCAGCATCTCGCGATGGTTCCAGATGAATCGATCCACATCTGCGGTGCGTTCGGTGTAGCGACCCAACGGCAGGAAGTTCTCCTCGTCGCCCCACGAGTTGCTGTGGATTCGCGCGCCCTGGTCATAGGCCTGCTGCAGGACCGGCTCGAGCGGCCGCAGAGGACAACCCAGGCCGGGCAGGTCGGCACAGTCGTCGATTGCTGCCCCGCCATCCTGGATCACCAGTCGGGCTGCAGGCGCCATGCCGTCAACGCCCTGATGGCGGCCGTCGGCGCCCTCGTCGCCGGCGGCGGTCCCGGCGACGTGGCTGCCGTGCCCCTGATCGTCCCACGACCAGGGGCCCGGGTTCGGCCAGTCCTCCTGCCAATAGAAGTCCACCGCCAGCACCTTGCGGTGGAGCGGATTGACCGCGGTTCCAACATCGTCGTTGAGGGCGGGCAACCCGGTCACCCCATCGACGAACTGACAGTGGTCGATATCGAGGCCCGTGTCCATGACTCCGATGATCTGGCCTTCGCCGTGCAGTCCGTGGTCGAAGATCGGGGCCAATGCGGGGAGCCCGGACTGGCACCGCCACACGGACTCCGAGTTCTGCAGCCTGACCGGCGGTTGCACGTCTACAAAGACCAGACCTCGCAGACCTCGGACGACCTCGATCACCCGATCCAGCCCGTCCTCCGACACGACAAACCCGACCTGCGGCAGCGCCTCTTCCGCTTCGAACCAGGACACCTCGGCTTCGGCGGCCTCCAGGCGGTCCGCGACCGCTTCGAGGTCGGTCCCTGGCGCCACACCGAGAATGATTGGTACGCGAGGGGAAAGCCCGGCCGCGTCGGTGTCTCGAATCGTGGCCAGCACCGGTGCGATGGCACGTCCGGATGACCACGGCTCGGCCGACATCACCCCCTCGAGATCCCGCAGAGATTCAGGACGAGCCGCCACCAGCGCGACGTTGTCCGGCAGGTGGCCGAGCACGGGAATGCCGCGCTCCTCGAGCAGCCGCCGAGCCGTTTGAATGGATGTGGGGTCCATGTACACCATCGAAACCGGCTCCGAACTGTCGGTCACGCAGATCGCATTCTCGGGTTCGGCAACGCCACCATGGGCTGATCGCCGAGCACCGTTTCCGGCGACGTCGCCGTTCGCGGACAGCGCCAGCCAGCACACGATCACGCGAATCACAGATGAACATCCCCGAGTCATATCCAACCCCATCATAGTGCGAGCTTCTCCGAACGGAGGTGATCTGCGGTTCTGCAAAGATCTCCGCCAGTCATCTACACTGGATTCAGGAGAATTGGCGAATGGCGAACTCCGATCATCTCGACAAGCTGCGCGCAGGCAACTGGAACGAGTGGCGTGCCCACAACCCTGAGCTGGCTCCCGACCTGATCGATGCCCACCTGGTCGGAATGGACCTCCGCGGTCTCGACCTGAGCAAGGCGCACCTCCGCGGCGCCAACCTTTCAGGCGCCAGGCTGGACGGCGCCGATCTGTCGCGGGCCTCCCTCGAAGCGGTTGACCTGGCCGAAGCGAGCCTCACCGGCGCGGTGCTGGACCAGGTACAGTTCGACTTTCTCGACCTGACCGGGCTGGACCTCTCGGGGGCATCCCTCCAGGGCGCGACGTTCCGCGGCTCCAACCTGAGCCGCGCCAACCTGCGCCGGGCAAACCTGAGTCGGGCGACTCTCGAGAGCGCGATCCTCGACCATGCAGATCTGACGGGTGCGAACCTGCGCGGGGCCTCGTTGCGCGGCGCCCGATTCGCGTCTGCCACTCTGCGCGGCATCGAGGCCGATTCGGCGATCCTGGAGGGCGTCGAGTTCGAGGACCTCGACATGGAGGCGGCGGTCCTGACCTCGGTACAGGGCGACAGCGCCCAGTTCAAAAACTCCCGTCTCGCGCGGGCCGATTTTCGCAGCGCGGCCCTCCGGAACGCAAACTTCCACAGCGCGAACCTGGTTGAAGCCGTGTTCGACGAGGCGCAGTGCGAAGGGGCAAGCCTCAGCCATGCCGACCTCGAGAAGGCCAGCTTTCAGCGCACCAATCTGTCGCAGGCCGACCTGCGCGGATCGAGTCTGATCAACGCGGTGCTGGACGGCTGCATTCTGTCCGGTGCCAGGCTCGCTGAACTCGACTTCCGGTCGCCCAGCGTCGGTCGGGTCTCGTTCGCCACGGCAGATCTCCGCAGGGCGGTGTTCAGACGGTGCGAGCTGCGGGCGAGCGACTTCCGGGACGCCAACCTAGAGGAGGCCGACTTCCGGGACGCCAACCTCGAGGGGGCGAAGTTCCGTGCCGCCAAACTGGCGGACGCCACTTTCAGGAACGCCAATCTGAAGCAGGCCGATCTCAGCGACACCCAGGCCCAGGGTGCGGATCTTTCAGGCACCAACCTGATCCTGGTCAACGCCACCGGAAGCAAGATGATCGGTGCAGACCTGCGGTTCACCGATGCCATCGGCATCGATCTCGACCGCGCCGATATACGCTACTCCGATCTTCGCAACGCGAACCTTACAAAGGCGAACATCGCCACCGCAAAGATGTGGGGCGCCCGGGTTCGCAACACCAAGATGCCGGCCAACATGGGACACATGCTCGTCATCCTGCGCCTCAGTCAGATCTTCCGGGTGATCGGAAGCAGACGAGAGAAGATGAAAGAGGCGCGTGAGCGCAAGCGGATCCAGCAGGTCGCCGAATTGGTCCGACAGCGGGAGGCGGACCGCAAGCGGCGCGCCAGGTGAGATCGCATCGTGCCCGGACCGGCGACGGAGACCGACGAAGTCGATGTCCACTGTCATGCCTAATCGTCGTCTCGATGGGAGCATCTCTGATTGCCCCTGCCCTGGCAGCCTCTGAACCCGAGGAGGACCTCGAGGGCCTGCCGATCGTGCGGATCGTGTTTGACCGATTCAACATCTTCGACACTGCCAACCCCAAGACCTCGGCGTGGTTCTACCGCTGGGCCAACGCCCTTCACATCGTCACCAAGGAGGGCTTTCTCCGGCAGATGGTCCTGTTCAAGGAGGGCGACCCGTACTCCTCGAAGATCGCCGAAGAGAGCGCCCGGATCATCCGACAAATGGGCTTCATCAACCCGGTCTACATCACGGCGAAACGGGTCGACGGAGGCGTCGAGGTCACCGTGGAGACCCATGACCAGTGGACGCTGCAGGTGGGTGGGAGCTTCGGGCTGGCCGGTGAGCGTCGGAAGTGGAGCATCGAGTTTCAAGAGGAGAACTTCCTCGGCTGGGGGAAGAAGTTGGACCTCCAGTTTCGCTCCGACGTGGAACGCGACACCTGGGCCTACCGTTACCGTGACCCGAACATCTTCGGCACCCGGTGGAGGGCCGATCTCGTCTACGAGGACTCCACCGACGGCTCGGTCGAACAGCTGTTGCTCGAGCGCCCGTTCTTCTCGCTCGCGACCGATCGCGCCTGGGGCGGCATCTGGCGGTCGGAGAATCTGATCGAGCACCTGTACTCCGAATCGGATTCGGTGGTCAGCGGACGCCGCGACAGCCGTATCTGGGGCGCGTGGTACGGCATCAGGTTGCCGCTCGACACCGACGTCACGCGCCGCATCAACCTCGGCTGGGATGATCAACGCCACACCTACCGAGAGTGGATCTGGGACACCGGAGAATGCCCCTACCCGATCCCCGGAAGTGATGAATGCCCAGACCCGACCCCGGAAAACCGCGAGATCTCGGGCCCGCGCATCACCTACCAGCAGGTCCGAGACCGGTTCGTCGTGATGAGCGGGTTTCGCGCCTGGACGGCGCAGGAGGACGTCGCGATGGGACCGAACTTCCAGGTCGGCGTGACGGTCTCGACCCCGCAACTCGGCGGCGACATGACCCGCGTGCTGACCGATGGCTCGGTGTCCAGGGTGTGGCGATCCGGCAACTGGATGATCACCGGCAACGGCTGGTTTCGGGGCCGATGGGACGATTGGGATCCACGCAGCTGGGTCGCGGGCATTCAGGCGACGGCGTCAGAGATCGGAACCCGTGGACTGCAGGCGAGAATACTCGTCGAGGGATCTCACGAGCTCGACCTGGACCAGCAGTTGACCCTGGGCGCAGACATCGGCTTGCGCGGCTGGGACCCTGACTACTTCGACGGCACCGGCCGTGCGGTCGCCAACCTGCAGTGGCGGACACTGGTCAAGGAGGACCTGTTCCAGCTCTTCTCGCTGGGCTTCGTGGTGTTCGGCGACGCGGGGATGACCTGGGACCCACGGGTCGGCCCGGGCACGGACGGGGTGCGGGCCGACGTCGGTGTGGGCCTGCTGTTCGATCTCACCACTTTCGGGCGCGCCGACGTTCTCCGGGTGGAGATCGGATGGCCTGACGACAACACGGGATCGACACTGCTCATCACCGCTTCGTCACTCTTCTGAGGTTCATGTTGTCCTCGAGTCCCGCTTTCACAATCCCTTGACGCGATCTCATCCCTCTTCGGACTACAATGCGGAGCCGATGAGCCTCTCGCGCCGGACCATCCGACTCGTGTTTCTCGCCCTGCTGACCGTCGCGGCATCTGCCGATGCCGCCGGCGATCGTCCGATCGAGGTCCTCATCGAGGTCGACGACCGGTCGCGCCTCGAGCAACTCACCCGCCTCGTGAGCGTGTCGGACGTCCGCGGCAATCAGGTGTCTGCGGTCGTCATGCCGCGCCAACTCGACCTGCTCCGCGGCGCCGGCTTCTCGTGGCGTGCGGTTGTCAAACGAGAAATGACAGCCGACGAGATGTGCCCGACCCTTTGGGTAGACGACCCCGCCCGGTCGTGGAACTGCTACCCGACGTACTCACAATACGTCGGCCTCATGGAGCGGTTCGCGGCGACCCACCCCGACCTGTGCCGCCTCGAGAGCCTGGGGCCCACCAGCAACAGGGTCCGACCCCACGACCTTTGGGCACTGCGGATCAGCGACTTCCCGGACATCGAGGAAGCGGAGCCCGAAGTGATGCTGACCTCGACCATGCACGGTAACGAGGCGACCGGTTTCGTGCTGATGCTGCGGCTGATCCACGAGCTGCTCGAGGGGTACGGCGTCGACCCCCAAACGACCGCCCTCGTGAACGACCTCGAAATCTGGATCAACCCCAACGCCAACCCCGACGGCACCTACTTTGCCGGGAACGACACGGTGTCCGGTGCGATTCGCTTCTACTCGACCCCGGAAGGCGACGCGACGGACATCGACCCGAACCGCAACTTCCCGGACCCGGACGACGGGGACCACCCGGACGGCAACCCGTGGTGGCCCGAGACCCAGGCGATGATGGCGTTCGCCGAGACCCACACGACGACCCTGTCCGCCAACCTTCATGACGGTACCGAGGTCGTGAACTACCCGTGGGACACGTGGGAAAGGCGGCATGTGGATGATGAGTATCTAATCTCCATCAGCCGGGCCTACGCAGATCTGGCGCAGGCCCTCAGCCCGGCCGACTACATGACCGACCAGTCCAACGGAATCACCAACGGCTGGGACTGGTACCCCGTGGCCGGCGGGAGACAGGACTTCATGACCTTCTGGCACTCGGCGCGCGAGGTCACCATCGAGCTGTCGCAAACCAAGACCCCGCCGGCCGCCGAGCTCGGAGACTTCTGGACCTGGAACAGGAGTGCGCTGCTCGACTTCATGGGCCGAGCGCGAGAGGGCGTGCACGGCGTCGTGACCGCACCCGATGGAGAGCCGCTCGATGCGGTGATCGAACTCGTCGGCTACGACTCGGCCATCGACAACTCATTCGTCGCGACCGATCCCGACGTGGGCGACTACCACCGTCTCGTGCTTCCCGGCAGCTACACGCTCAAGATCTCGGCCGACGGCTTTCACCCCACCGTCATCGACAACGTGACGGTGTCGTCGGAGGCCCCTGCTCTCGTCGACGCGGTACTGCAGCCCGTCACGGCCACCGTCACGGGGCGAGTGAGCACGCCAGCGGCGCGCTGGCCCGTTGCCGGGGCAGCCGTCGAGCTCCTGGGCACCGACTTCTCCACCTCGACCTCTGCCGACGGGAGCTTCGAGCTCGACGGCGTGCCACCGGGCGAGTACACCGTCCGGATCTCGGCCGACGGATACGAGACCACCGACAAGGTCAGAGGGTTGGCTGCACCGACCACCGAACTGGACATCGCCATCGCTCCACTGAGCTTCAGGCGCGTCACGGTGCTCGAGGCCGAAGAGTAGATCCGACCCCGTCCCGCCCAGGGGATGAGGGCTCCCCCGCCCACCCGGCCTGGGGGCGTGGGGCCTTGACGATAGCAGCGCTGGGAATTCCCCCATGCCCTGAAGCGCAGGCCGGCACCCAGCATGAGTGCCGGGCGAACAGGCCCTCGGACCCTACTGAAATTCCCGTTCCGCCATCACGGTGAGGACGATCGCGGGGATTCCAACCGGGAAGAACGCGAACAGCGCGGCGATGCTGCCGACCAGCGCCAGCCAGAACCGCCGTTGGCGGATCGCGGCAATGCCGCCGATGATGGCGAGCAGCCCGATGACGAGGCACAGCAGGGCCAACGGTCCGAACATGGCGATCGGCAGGTACGCGAACCGCGCCGCCTCGGGGTCGTGTACACCGGCGGTGCTGATGGCGCCGGTCCCGATGACCCCGAGGAGGAGCAGGACGCACGACCCGATCAGCGACATCACACCGGCGATGATGTCGAGCACGCCGGCGATGGCGGTTTTGGATGTCGTGGTGGACGCCGGGCGACCCTCCGGCGACGGAACGGTTTCGGCGTCACGTGCGTCTCGCAGCTCGTTGTGACCTGAGTTCATGTTCTCCAAGGCGGTCCTCCCACAAACAACAACGGGCACGACCCACTCCGGGTTCTCAACACCATGAACAAAGCGGGCCGACAGTCGTACTCTAGCACTCATGGGTACACCCGAGCCGTCGACCGGAGGCGCGTCGCCACCTTCGAGCAGCCCCGGCGTGTGGCCCACGATCAAGCTCGCGCTCACCGGGGCCGAGCTCGACTACACCACCGGGGCGATCGGCCGCGCCATCGTACTGCTGGCGATCCCCATGGTGCTCGAGATGGCGATGGAGTCCGCCTTCGCCATCACCGACGCGTTCTTCGTGTCCCGGCTCGGCACCGATGCCGTCGCCACGATCGGCTTCACCGAAGCCTTGATCATGATTGTCTGGGACATCGCCATCGGGCTCTCCGTGGCGACCACCGCCATGGTTGCCCGAAGGATCGGTGAGAAGAACACCGCGGGCGCGTCAGTGTCCGCGATCCAGGCGATCCTCATCGGCATCGTGTCATCGATTGTCATAGCGGTGCCGGGCGTCATCTTCGCGCCCGATCTTCTGCGCCTGATGGGAGGAACCCCCGAGCTGGTGAGCTTCGGTACCGCCTACACCCGTGTGCTCTTCGGCGGCTCCGCCACCATCATGCTGCTCTTCCTGATCAACGCCGTGTTCCGCGGCGCCGGCGACGCTGCACTCGCGATGCGCGCCCTGTGGCTGGCCAACGGCTGCAACATCGTGCTCGACCCCTGCCTGATCTTCGGGCTCGGACCGTTCCCAGAGCTCGGCCTCACCGGAGCCGCGGTGGCGACGACACTGGGCCGCGGGATCGGAGTCGCCTATCAGCTGTGGGTCCTGTTCTCCGGAAGGAGCAGAATCCGACTGTCGACCCGGACCATCCGACTCGATCTCCGCGTCTCACTGCGTCTCCTCCGATTGAGTGTCGGCGGCATCCTCCAGATCCTGATCGCCACATCGAGCTGGATCGTGCTCGTATGGATCGTCGGACGCTTCGGCTCCGCGGTCGTCGCCGGCTACACCATCGCGATCCGAATCATCGTGTTCACGATCCTGCCCGCCTGGGGCCTGGCCAACGCCGCCGCCACCCTGGTCGGCCAGAATCTCGGCGCCGACAAGGTCGACCGTGCCGAGGCCTCGGTGTGGCGCAGCGCCCTGTACAACTTCGTCTTTCTGGTCACGGTCGCGGCGCTGTTCATCGGTTTTGCCGAGCCGCTCGTTCGGCTGTTCAGTCCCGATCCCGAGGTGATAGCCGCCGGCGTGGCGTGTCTGCGCTACGTCAGCTACGGCTACGGATTCTACGCTTACGGCATGGTCATTGTGCAGGCGTTCAACGGCGCCGGCGACACGATGACTCCCACGGCGATCAACTTCTTCTGCTACTGGGTCCTGCAGATCCCGCTCGCGTTCGCGCTCGCCACCTCGACCGGCCTCGGGGCGAAGGGTGTATTCCTCGCGATCACGATCGCCGAGTCGCTGATCGCGGTGATTGGAGTCCTCGTCTTCCGGCGCGGCCGCTGGAAGCGGCGGGAAGTGTGACCCGCCCGCCCGTCCGACCAGATACAAGCGGCAGGATACAAGATGCGAGACGTGTCACGGCGTAGTTCGAAGGACGAAGCCGACGCGCCTTCTCCCCGAGGCGCTCCCCGTGGGAGCCCGGCATGGACGTTTCGAGGCTTCAACGCCAGACGTTATCCCCGGCGATCGAAGGTCTCGAAACGTCATGCCCGGCACGCCCGCAGAAGGGAGGTGTCGTCGATTTCGCATTCGCGTCGGCTGTCTGACACGAGAGGCGCCATCTCCCGGGCGGGCTTCCCGAGGGCCTCTGCTTACTGCCCACTGCTTACTGCTCACTGCCCACGGCTCACGGCTCACGGCTCCCTGTCCCAGGACCCCGGCCCCCGGTCCCCGGACCCCACACTCCCAGAGCGCGAGGCGGCCGCTCACCCCCTCATCCCTAGCCCGGCAGTCAGCTCGAGGCAATCTGATCTTGATTTGCGTCAAAGGTCGCCGCCGCCCTCCGAGCTATCCATACATTCTTGGGGCTGAGTGCCGGGCGGTCACCCCCTCATCCCCACACCCCCATGCCGCGAAGCGGCCGGTCATCCCCGCATCCCCTCCTGCGCGGTGTCAACATCCCATGAAGATCCGAGATTCGCGCTTGACACACTGCGGCATTGGCCCTATCTTCCCTTCCTGACTGACCGGTCAGTCAGCCTGACGAGAACCCATGGGATCCCGACCCTTTGACCGCGCTTCGAAACGTCAGCTCCTCGTGGAGTCGGCGGCCGAGGTGTTTTCGAACCAGGGTTTCACGAGCACCCGCGTTGCCGACATCGCGCAGCACGCCGGAGTCGCCAAAGGTACTGTATACGAGTACTTCGCCAGCAAAGAGGAGCTGTTCTTCGCGGTGTTCGAGTGGATCAACGAGCAGATCCGGCGTCGGGTGGACCGGGTCTTGAAGGACGACGGCGATCCCCGCAGCCAGCTGATCACGCTGCTGCAGACCTCCGCCGAGATCGTCACGGAGCACCGCGAGCTATTCTCGATGAACCTCGATTTCTGGGCGGCGTCGCGCGGCAGCACGTTCGAGGACCGCCTCACCACAGCCTGCCGTTGCCTGTATCAGGAGTACCGCCATCTCGCCGCCGAGGTGATCCGCCGCGGCCAGCGGGAGGGCACGTTCAGGCCACAGATTGACGCTGACCGCGTCGCGACCCTCATCGTGAGCGCCCTCGATGGGCTCGGCGTACAGTGCTGGTTCGACGCCTCGATCGAAGCGGTCCCAGCGGTCGACGCGTTTGCCGAAGCTCTCTGCCGCGGCCTGTGTCAGGAGGATGGATGATCACCGACAGAAAGAATGTTCCGGTCGTCACGTCCGCGTCCCACCGGAGGTGCACGATGCACGTGCGTTCGATGTTTCGGCGGCTCGCGGCGGCGGTGGTAGCGGCCTTGTTCTGCTGCCCCACGACAACCTTCGGCGAGACGCCAACCACGTTGCCCGAGCTGGTCCGGACCGCGATCGCCACCCACCCCGAAGTACAGCGCGCCGACAGCCAGATCCGGCGCGCACAGGCCGACATCAGGCTCACGTCGTCGGCCCTCCTACCGCGGCTCGATCTGAACGGCAACTGGACACGCTACCAGGAGGAACTGGCGATCGAGTTCGCGCCGGGCCAGGACTTCGTGATCCGCCCGATCGAGGACTGGCTGTGGAGCGCCGACCTGTCCCAGACACTCTTCTATGGGCTCAGGGATTGGCGAGCCCGCGACATCGCGCGGCTCAATCGGGACATCGCCGACCTGCGAAGAATGACGGCGATCAACGACCTGGCCCTCGCCGTTGCCGCGGCCTTCTACGAGGCGATCGCCACCGGCCAGAGGGTCGAGGTGCAGCGGACAGCACTCGCCGCCATCGAGGGCCAGCTCAGGGTCGCCGAGCGGCGATTCGAGGTGGGAGAGGTCGCGGTCGTCGATGTCGCGCGCTGGCGGTCCGAGGTGGCCGGTGCCCGGCAGCGGGTCGTGGTGGCCGAAGGCGACGCCGAAATCAGCCGCCGCCGACTGGCCAGACTGGTCGGAGTGCCCGAGGTCGGACAGCTGCGTCGGCCGGGCCAGATTCCCGTACCTCCGGGCGAGGACCAGACGCTCAGAGCCGAGGCCATGGAGCGCCGACTCGAGATGGCGACGCTCCGCCACCAGCTCGAGGCCGCCGGACTGTTCATCAAGGTCGAGCGCGGCGCCTGGTACCCCGAGCTCGACGCAAACGTGCAGTATCTGCAGCAGAAATCGGAGTTCCCTGCCGACAACTGGTTGTCCTTCTCGCTCAACCTGCGAGTCCCGGTCTACGACGGCGGACTGACCTCCGCGCGAGTCGCCAAGGCGAAGGAAGATCTCGTCGAGGTGGAGCTGCTCTCGGTCGAGGTCACCAGGGTCATCTCGGATCAGGTCGATTCGGCGGCCGTCACCTACCGAGCGGCAGAGGCCGCCCTGGATGCCGCCGAGGAGCGCAGGGATGCGTCGAAGGAGGCCTACCGCCAGGTCGACAACGCCTACCGGGTCGGCGAGGCCAACACCATCGACCTGCTCGACGCCACCACCGAGGCCACCGACGCCGAGAACAGTCACATCATCGCGGCGGCGCAACGCGAGTACCAGGCGATCGCCCTGCGACACGCGATCGGACTGCCGCCGCTGCCCGATCTCGACCTCTCTCAAACTCCGCATGAGGATGATTCACCATGAAGACGCACCATCGAACCCTGACGACGATTCCAGTGTTGGCGCTCACCCTGATCGCCTGCCACCCCGGGGGCGAAGCCGATGTTGAGACTGCGGCCGCCGCCCGCGAGGCGGCGCTCGCACCGCGCGAGGTCCGCCTCATAACCGCCGAGATACGCGAGGAACGACCGACGCTCGACCTGGTCGGAGAGGTGCGGCCGTTCGACTCGATCGACGTGTCACCCGAGGTCTCCGGCAAGGTCGACGCCGTCCACGCGGAGGTGGGCGACCGCGTTCGCCGCGACCAACCGCTGGCAGAGGTCGACCGCACCACCTACAAGATCTACCTCCAGCAGGCGGAGGCCGAGCTCGCCGCGGCCCGTGCCGACCTCGACCTCGCTGCCAAGGGATTGGACCGCAAACGCGACCTGCTGTCCGACGAGACGATCGCCCAGGCCACCTTCGATCAGGCCAAGACGAGCCACGACTTGGCGCTCGCACGGGTGTCGGCCGCCGAGGCCGCGAGCTCCCTCGCGCAGCGCAACTGGGAAAGGAGCGTTGTCCGTGCCCCTGCCGGCGGTTCGATCACCGAGCGAATGGTGGTGGCCGGGCAGTGGACCGACGTCGGTCAGACGATATTCAGGCTCGCGGTCGGTGACACGGTCAAGGTCGCCGCGCATGTTCCGGCGAGCTGGGCGCCCAGGCTGACCGGCCTCGACGGGTTCGACTTCTCGGTCGGTTCCTCCGACCAGGTCCGACGTGCCAGGCTGTACAGCATCGACCCGGTGGTCAGCGAATCGAGCAGATCGTTCGAGGTAATCGGTGTGGCCGGCAATGGCGACGGCGGATTGCGTCCCGGCATGTTTGCCAACGTCAGCCTGGTGGCGCCGGAGGTGGAGCGCAGCCTCTGGCTGCCTGTGTCGGCGGTCGCCACCTCCGACATGTCGCAGGTGATGATCGTGGAGGACGGCGCCATCAGGGTGCAGAGGGTGCAGGTGGGTCGCCGCGTAGACGGTCGCATGGAGATCGTCGACGGTCTCGCGGAACAGCAACCCGTAATCGCCGATGTGTCGGGATTGAACCGCGGCGCGAAAGTCCGCATCGTCGAAGACTCGACGAGTTCATGACGTTCACCTCCCGGTCTTGAACCGGGCGATGCTGGAAAGGCAGATGTTGTGACACACGCACACGAGTCAGAATCAAGAATGACGAGTCCAATACTCAGCCAAACGGTGATGACATGAACCTCTACGACGTCGCCATCCGCCGCCCCGTGTTCACCATCATGTTGATGGTGGCGCTGGTGGTGTTCGGAGTCCTCGGCTACCAGACGCTGCCGATCAACCTGCTGCCGTCCCTGGACATCCCGATCGTCACCGTGATCACGATCCTGCCCGGCGCTTCGCCCGAAGTCGTGGAGTCGGACATCACCGACGTGATCGAGCGCGAGGTCAACACCATCGAGGGCATCCGTCAGCTCACCTCCTACTCGGGCCAGGGAGTGTCGCAGATCACCATCACCTTCACGCTGGAGCGCGACATCGACATCGCTGCCCAGGACGTGCGGGACAAGGTCTCGGGTGCGGTCGGCAACCTGCCGCTCGACGCCGAGCCGCCAATCGTCCAGAAGCTCGACATCAACTCCCAGCCGATGCTGTGGTTGTCGTTCGCCGGACTGGATTATCGCGAGCTGTCGGACTACGCCGACCAGGTGATCCGGCCGCGCCTGCAGTCGGTACCCGGTGTCGGCAACGTCTTCCTGGCCGGGTTCCGCGAGCCGATGATGCGGATCTGGATCGACCGCGATCGGCTGACCGCCCATCGCATGACGGTCAACGACGTGATTGCGGCGCTCGGACGCGAGAACCTCGAGCTACCGGGAGGGTTCCTCGAGGGTGACCGGTACGAGCTCGCAGTCCGCAACCTCGGTCTGTTCGAGACGGTCGACGAGTTCAACGAGATGATCCTTGCAACCGTCGACGGCCAGCCGATCCGGCTGCAGGACGTCGGCTTCGCCCAGCTCGGCATCGCCGACGAGCGCGGTCTTGGACGCTACAACCTGGTGCCCTCGCTCGGTCTCGGCGTGGCGCCCCGGTCGGGCGCCAACCTGGTCGACGTCAACAACGCCGCCATCGCGCGCATGCATCAGCTCGATGACGACTTTCCGACCGGCGTGACCTGGAACATCGCCTTCAACGGCGCGGAGTACGTCGAGAAGTCGATCGCCAACGTCCAGTTCGACATCGCCTACGGCGCGATCCTTGCCATCTTCGTGGTGTTCGTGTTCCTGCGGTCGTGGCGCTCGACGTTCATCGTGTCGCTCGCCATCCCGACCTCGCTGATCGCCACCTTCGGCTTTATGCGGCTGTTCGGGTTCTCGCTCAACAACCTGACGACCCTGGCGCTGGCGCTGTCGGTCGGCGTGGTGATCGACGACGCCATCGTGGTGCTGGAGAACATCTTCCGCCACCAGGAGGAGGGTGAGGGTCCGCTCGCTGCGGCGCACAACGGCACCAGGGAGATCGCGCTCGCGGCCATGGCGGCGACGTTCTCGATCGCCGCGGTGTTCATACCGGTTGCCTATATGCGCGGCATGATCGGCCAGTTCCTGTTCGAGTTCGGGATCTCGGTGGCGGCCGCGGTGCTGATCTCGCTGTTCGTGGCGCTCACCCTGACCCCGATGATGTGCTCGCGTATGCTCCGGGTGACCCACAAGCACGGCCGGCTGTACGAGCTGCTCGAGGGCGGCTTCCGGCGGCTCGAAAACTGGTACCGCAACACGCTCGATTTGGCGCTGCGCCACAAGGTGGCCACGCTCGTCGTGGCATCGGTCATCTTCCTCGCCAGCCTCTCGCTCGTCCCGCTGATCGGAGCCGAGTTCGCGCCCCAGGAAGACATGTCGATGTTCATGATCAACATCGAGGCGCCCGTGGGCATCTCCCTCCCGGCGATGGACCGGAAGATGCAGGAGATCGAGCGGATCGTGCTGTCGCAGCCGGAGATCATAGGGGCGTTCGCCGCGGTGGACATCGAAGAGCGCGGCCAGGTGAACTCCGGAATCATGTTCTGTCGCATGGTGAAACCGAACCAGCGCGAAGGCACCCAGAACGAGTTCGTTCAACGCCTCCGACGAGAACTGACCGTCGTCGAGGGCGTCCAGGCCCGGGTCGTCGAGTTCTCGTTCTACAACGTGGCGGGCGAGGGCGGCGATTGGGGTCTGTCGTACTCCATTCGCGGCCCCAACCTCGACGAGCTCGATCGGGTCGGCCGTCGGCTGGTCGAGCGGCTGTCCGCGATTCCGGGATTCGTCGACCTCGACACCAACCTCGACCTCGAGCAGCCGCAGCTGTTCGTCACCGTCGACCGCGAGCGCGCCCGCGACCTGGGTCTCGACGCCGCCACCATCTACGACACGGTGTACTCGCTGATCGCCGGACGGGAGATCGGCTCCTACACGTCGGAGGGCAAGCGTTACGAGGTCTGGATGAAGGTCATCCCCGCGCAGGCGCGGACACCCGAGGACATCGGAGCGCTGCAGGTACGCACGCCAGCGGGCCAGATGGTGCGCCTCGACACCGTGGTCGACCTCCACCACGGGGTGGGGCCCATCAACATCAATCGCACCGATCGCGAGCGCTCGATCCTGCTCACCGGGAACCTGGAGGGAATCCCACTCAACCGCGCGTTGGACACCGTCAACCAGGTGCTCGCAGAGGAGCTGCCCGAGGGGTATCACGCCGAGGCGTCAGGCCAGGCGGAGGAGTACGCCGACGCGATGAACGCGCTGCTGTTTGCGATCGGGCTCGCGATCCTGATCGTCTACATGCTGCTCGCCAGCCAGTTCAACTCGCTGCTCCACCCGTTCACGATCATGCTCGCCCTGCCGCCGGCCATGACCGGCGCGCTGCTCGCGCTGCTCGTCACCGGCCACACCATCAACATCATGTCGGTCATCGGCATCATCCTGTTGTTCGGCCTGGTCACCAAGAACTCGATTCTCTTGGTCGACCTGACCATCCAGAAACAGCAGCAGGGGATGGACCGCGAGACCGCGCTGCGTACCGCCTGTCCGATCCGGCTGCGGCCGATCCTCATGACCGCGCTGTCAATGATTTTCGGCGTGCTCCCGGTGGCGTTGGCGCTCGGCGAGGGTGGCGAAGCACGGGCTCCGATGGCGGTCGCGACCGCGGGTGGGATGACCACCTCCACCATCATGACGTTGTTCGTGGTGCCCGTGGTGTACGCATACATGGATCGGTTCTCGGAGCGGCTCCTCCGACGGAAACCTGCCGAGGAGGCACCGAGGGAGCCGGAAGAGGTCGCGGCCTCGTAGGCCGCCCCCCACCCACCCGAGGGGATGAGGGTGTGAGGGGATGTGACCCCCCTCCGCCCGACCAGGTACAAGGCGCAAGGTGCAAGGTGCGGGATCCCTCTCCTCCCGGAGAACACTCTCGCACTCGTCATCGACGCGCTGTCGGCATCCTGGTTTTGCATCGACTATCTGACACCGGACGCGCCCTCTCCCCGACGCGCTCCCCGCGGGCGTGCCCCCTGTGACAATGTTGGGTCCCGAAGTGCCGCGCAACTCCGGTGACGGTGGTCCCAACATTGTCAAAGACGGCACGCCCGCAGGATGCGCTGTCGTCGGCCCCTCATTCGCCCCAACCAACAGACACTTCCATCCCCTCGACCCCAGCCCGGCAGTCATGCATGAGTGCCGGGCGGTCATCCCCTCACCCCCTCCTCTGGGGCACCGACTTGGCTGAGTCTTGTGCGACGGTTCCACCCGGGATCACTTGTCGAGAGGATCGGTGCCGCTGTCGCCGCCGAGCCTTGGCAGGTCGTCAGCGACGTGAACCCAGGGTGCACCGGAATCGAAGAACACGTGCGCCTGGGGTTCGCGGTCGATCGGGCCGTCCATCACGGCGAGCACTATGTGACGCTCCTCCGGCCAGCGATCGCCTTCGAAGAACAGCGTGCTGCCGCACCGTGAACAGAATCCGCGGCGGGCGGCGGGCGTTGATCGATACCAGGCGAGCAGCTGCTCAGAGTCATCGAGGCGGAACTGGCCGCGCGCCACACCGAACCAGGTGACGTAACCCGCGCCGTGGGCGCGGCGGCACAGGCTGCAGTGGCAGTGGGCGCACCACTTGGTCGGTGGCTCGACCTCGAACCGGATGCCGCCGCACAGACACCCCCCGGTAAAGCTCATCCCGGCCTCCCTCGAGCGGTATTCTAGAACGTCTCCGTCTCCGCATCCGGGCCCGCATCCGACTGTGCGATGAGGACCCAACGACGCTTGCGGGCACGGAGACGTAGACGGGGCCTAGCCTGGGCGGACTCTGTGTGCCGCTTGGATCACTCCGCCGCCGGACAGTCGCTCACCACCACCCCGTCACGGATCTCCACAACGCGGTTCGCGCGCCGCGCCAGGGTCGCGTCGTGGGTCACGACGACCAGCGTGCTGCCCTGCTCCCAGAGTTCCGTCAGTACCCCCATCACGTCACCACCTGAACCGGTGTCGAGGTTGCCGGTGGGCTCGTCGGCGAGCACCAGGTCCGGCTCCATGGCCAGCGCTCGGGCGATCGCGACCCGCTGCATCTGACCGCCGGACAGCTCGGTGGGCCTGTGCTCCACCCGGTCGCCGAGCCCCACCTTGTCGAGCTGCTCGAGGGCGCGCCGTCGACGCTCCCTCCGTCCCACCCCGCCGAACAGCATCGGCATCTCCACGTTTTCGAGGGCCGTCAACTGCGGCAGCAGGTTGAAGTTCTGGAACACGAATCCGACGCGCCGGTTGCGCACGTCGGCCAGCTGATCCCGATCGAGTCCGGCGACCGCCTCGCCCCCTAACCGGTAGCGACCCTCGGTCGGCGTGTCGAGGCACCCGATCAGATTGAGCAGCGTCGACTTGCCGGACCCCGACGGTCCGACCACCGCCACGAACTCACCCCGCCGCACCTCGAGATCGATGCCGCGCAACGCCTCGACCTGGACCTTGCCGGTGTCGTAGACCTTGGTGATGGCAGCCATCTCGATGATCGTGCCGTTGGCATTCGGCTGGCTGCCGTTGTTCCGTCGCGTCAGAGGCCAGTTCATAGCCGCCCTCCCGATGCCGGATTCCAGACCCCGGATTCCAGATCGGCCCTCTCCCGCCCGATCCCGTCTTGGTGAGGGGAGTGAAAGCCGTAATCTGCACATCGCAACCTGTGATTACTCATACCGCAACGTCTCCGCGGGATCGACGGACGCGGCCCGCCGGGCCGGGAAGTACCCGGCGAGGATTCCGATGGTGCCGAGGACGAGCGCGGTGACGACCGCGATCTGCCACGACAGCGTCGGCTTGCCCATGAACTCGAGCGCCTCGTTGCCCTCGACGGGGAGCAGGCCGAGCAGCGTGATAATCATGATCGCGATCACCATCCCGAACAGCCCGCCGACCGTGGTGTAGGCCACTCCCTGCAGCACGAACGGACCAGTGATCCAGCCGCGGCGCGCCCCGAGGGCCATCTGCACGCCGATCTCCCGCGTCTTCTCCTTGACGACCGCGTACATGATGTTGGCGACACCGATGCCGCCGATCAGCAGCGTCAGGCCGCCGATGATGCCGAGGAAGATCTGCAGACCCAACATGATGTTGTTCATGATCCTGGCGCCCTCGGCGGTGTCCCAGACGCCCATCACCTCGTCGTCGGTGGGATCGAACTTGAAGCGGGCGCTCATCGCGTCCCCGAGCTGTCCCAGGGCCTCGGACATCTGCTCGGGGCTCCCGACTTTGATCACCAGGGTGTTCAGGCGCTCCCGGCCGAAGATCGCTGCAAAGGTCGTAATCGGGATCACGGCGTGCATGGAATCCGGGCCGCCGTAGTTCCCCATCTGCAGCTTCTTGTTCATGACCCCGATGACGAGGAACGGCGACCCGGCGAACTCGACCGTCTGGCCGACCGGGTCGACATCGCCGAAGACATCCTCCGCGAGCTCGTCACCGAAGAACACCACTCGCCGCTTCTCGCGCTCGTCGCGGGCGTTGAAGAACCGCCCGCCCTCGCGGGCATAGTGGTGACGGATCTCACCGTACTCCCAGTTCGTGCCGACCACTCGGACATTGATGTTCTTCGTGCCCCAGGAGAACGGCGTCTGCCAGCTCACGAGTTCGCCGATCACGCCCTCGACGTCCGCCAGCCGGCTTCGGAGGTAGTGGACGTCATCGATCCGGGGTCGGATCGGCCGTCCCGTCGGCAATCCCTGCCAGACCTTGGAGGTCTCGCCGGGCCACCACACGGCGATGTTCTCGCCCATGCCCGCGCGACTGCGCATCATCTGGCGGCCGAGGCCCTCGCCGAACGCGAGCAGCATCAGGATCGCCACGGTTCCCCACGCGATCGCCGCCACCGTCAGCCCGGCGCGCTTCCGTTCGAGTGACGACGCCCGCACGAACAGGTTCCAGACGACCCGAACGTCCAGTGGTCTCACCACCAACCTCCCGTCCGGCCGAGTTCGGCAATCCGCATCGCACTCCCCCTACAGCTTCATCGCCACGACCGGGTCGAGGCGTGAGGCCTCGCGGGCCGGAAAGTAGCCCGCGATGAGTCCGACCAGGCCCAGCACCGACGCGGTCAACCCCGCCAGCCTGGGCGACAGCACCGGATCGCCGACGAACTCGGTGATGCCGAAGGCCGGCACGGCCGAACAGATCGCCCACGAGATCGCCAGACCGATGGCGCCGCCAATCGCGGTCAGCACCATGGTCTCCAGGACGAACTGGCCGAGAATCGCACGGCCGCGGGCGCCGAGGGCCATCTTGATTCCAATCTCACGTGTCCGCTCCTCCACGACCACGTTCATGATGTTCGACACGCCGATGCCGCCGACGACCAGGGTCAAGACACCCATGATGCCGAGGAAGATCTTGAAGGCGAGCATGAAGTTGTCGAAGAACACGAACATGTCGGTGGTGTCCCAGATCGGGACCGCCTCGGTGTCTTCCGGGTCGAACTTCTTCCGCTTGCCGAGCGCCGCGGTGATCTCGCCGCTGATCCGTTTGTTGAGCGACGGCTGTTCGGCCCGGAAGATGAAGAGGTCGATGTACCGTTGGCCGGTCAGAGCCCGGAACGTGGTGGCGGGAATGATGATCTTCGAATGATCGCGTCCGGAATAGGATGAGTCCTGGTCCTTCTCGACCATGACGCCGACGACCGTGAACGGCGATCCGTGCAGCATCACTTCCCTGCCGACCGGGTCCTCGTCATCGAACAGATCGTCGGCCAGCCGGTTGCCTAGGAACGCCACCCGTCGCCGCTGGTCCATGTCGATCCGGTTGATGAACCGCCCGCCCTCCGCCGGCTCCATGCTGCGCAGCCTGCCGAATACCGGCGAAATGCCCGACACGTCGACTCCCCTCCCGCGATCGCCCACACGCAGGCGCAGGGTCTCCATGTACTCGCTGGAAATGGCCTCGATGCCGTCGATCTTGGCCTTGAGGAAATCGACGTCCGACTCGTCCATGACGATGCGTCTGCCACGACCGAGGCCCTGATACGGCATCGACGTCCGCGACGGCCACGCGATCACGATGTGATCTCCAAGACCCGCGAAGCTCTTGATCTGCTGCCGGTGCAACCCCTCGCCGAACGCGAGCAGCAGCGCGACGGCAACGGTCCCCCAGACGATCCCGAAGGTCGTCAGAAAGGTGCGCAGCTTCTGGCTCCGGATGTCACGGATCAGCTGGCGCAGGAAGGAGCCGAAGCCGGTCACGTACCCACCCTCCCGGCCAGATACAAGATGCAGGATGCAAGATGCAAGATCCCCCGCCCGCCCGAGGCTGGTCGCTGGTCGCTGGTCGATCGACCACACACCCACCCAGGGCGTGGGGGCTTGGAGGCTTGGGGGCTTGGGGGTCGTTCCATCGAACCGCGGCCTAGAACATCGAATCGATCTCGCGCGGCGGCCGCTGGACCACCTGGTCACCCTCATTCAGCCCGGCGACGATCTCGACGTTGAGGCCGTCCGACAGCCCAAGCTCCACCGCGACCTTGACCGGCTCGGCCTCGGGACCTTCCCCCGGCAGCTCGACAAAGGTCTCCGCGCTTGTCTCCTCGAAGATCACCAGCCGTTCCGGGATCATCACGACGTCGTGCTTCTCGCGGATCACCACCTCGACGTTGGCCGAATAGCCGGCGCGCAGCACCACCTCCTGACCCGGATCGAGCTCGATCTCGACGTCGAACAGCGTGGCGCCTTCGTCCTTTTTTGCCTGCGGAGCGATCCGTGACAACGTTCCGGTCACCGGCGCGTTCGGAAGCGCGCCCACCTTGACCCGGCACGGCATCCTGATCGCGATCTTGCCGACGTCGATCTCGTCCACGGTTCCCTTGAAGATCAGATCATTCATGTCCGCGATCGCCGCCAGCTCGGTGCCGGGCTGGTACGAGGTGAGCGGCACCACGGGATCGCCGGGGTTGACGGCACGGCTGAGCACGGTCCCGGCTGCCGGCGCGCGAATCGTGGTCTCGATCTGAGTGGTGGCTCCCGTGACGCGTCCCTGACGGGTCAGCTCGCGGTTGTCACGCGCCTGCTCGAGGGCAACCTGTGCAAGCTCGAAGGATTCCTCGAGAGCGTCGAGGTCACCCTTCGACAGGAGCCCGTCCTCGTTCAACTCGACACCCCGCGCGTAGTCGGCCTTTGCCTTTTCGTACGACGCCTCCGCGGACCGCAGCCCATGGTCGACACTCAGCAGCTCCTGGGGCGTCGGGTCGGGCGCGATTTCAAACAGCGGATCGCCTGCCACCACGGTGTCGCCGACCTCCACGAAGGATCGCTTGACGATACCCGAGATCTTCGACTTGATCTGGAACTTTTCGCGCGGCTCGATCTGGCCCACGGCGAGCGCCTTCTCGGTGATCGACCCGAGCTCGGCCTCGATCAGCTTGAAGCCGTTCTCGCTCCCGTTACGGGACCCGACCCACGCGTAGATCCCACCCGCCGTGCCGGCCAGCGCGACCAGTACTGCCATGAGCTTGATCAGCTTGCCCATCGTGCTCCTCCTCCATTGCGCTACGTATTAGAGTACGCAGCAGGCGCTCCCCAGGTTCGCCGCCCGCTCGGAACCCGGTTCCTGCTCATTGGATGCGGTCGACGTCCACAGCGTTGATCACACAGTTCTTGACAGCGGACTCGACGGCGGCGAACCTGGTTTCATCGCGAGGAGGAGGTGTACCAGTGCGCAAGCCCGTCACCCTGATCACCGGTGCCAGCGGCGAAATCGGACACGGACTCATCGAGCGATTGGCCACCGAGGGGAAAGCCCAGATCATCACGGTCGACGTGCGGCCGCTCGAAGGGCCGCTGGTTGGTGCGGTCGAGCAGCAGTTCGTGGGCTCGATCCTCGAAGAGCATCTCATGGAGAGGATCCTGGCTGAGTACGAGGTGGACACCATCTTCCACCTTGCGGCCGTCCTCTCCACCCGCGCCGAGTTCACGCCGACCACGGCGCACGAGGTCAACGTCGAGGGCACGCTTCGATTGCTCGACTTCGCACAGGCCGAGGGTGAATCGCACGCGCGCCCGGTGGTGTTCCTCTACCCGTCCTCGATCGCCGCGTATGGTCTTCCCGATCTCGCTACAAAGGCGGCGGCCGGCCGGGTCGTCGAAACCGATTGGAACGTGCCCACTACCATGTATGGCTGCAACAAGCTCTACTGTGAGCATCTGGGACGCTACTACGCCGAACATTACAAGCAGCTGGCGGCGGAAGATCTGGCAGGAAAGGTCGACTTCCGAGCGATCCGCTTCCCGGGGCTCATCTCGGCGATCACGGTCCCATCAGGTGGGACCTCCGACTTCGCTCCCGAGATGATTCACGCGGCCGCGCGCGGCATGCCCTACCGTTGCTTCGTCCGTCCGGACACCCGAATCCCGTTCATGACGATGCCCGGTGCGGTCGAAGCCCTGCTGCGGCTGGCGCGCGCTGACCGTGCCCGACTCACCCAGCCCGTCTACAACGTGTCGTCGTTCAACCCGTCGGCCGAGGAGATCAAGGAGCTGGTGTTGCGAGGGTTCCCGGGCGCCGACATCAGCTTCGAGCCCGACCTGAAGCGACAGGCGATCGTCGACACCTGGCCGGCCGATGTGGACGACACCGCGGCTCGACGCGACTGGGGCTTGGCACCGACCTACGACTTCGACCGCGCGTTCTCCGAGTACCTGATTCCCGGCATCCGGCGTCGGTACGCCGTGTGAAATCTGGTGGTCGGGCAGGGCTCCTTGTTGCGTCCCATCCTCGATGGCCTTCGAATCGGCAGATACTCTGCTTGCGTCGCCCTGATGAGAAGACCCATGGCCGCGGTGAGATTCTCACCGAACAAGGCACCGAACTGTCCATTTATCAGACATTTATGGGATCTCGAAAAACCCCAACATATAGTGTTGACAATCGACAAAGACCCAATATATAGTGGTCCGAGCCTAACAAACACTCCCGTACGCGCCAGTGGAAGAGGACGCGTTTCGAGGGGAAGCTGTGTCGGCGGGTCGAAGTCAGCGGGGGGTCGAAGTCAGCTATGAAGGTCAGCCGTCGGTTCACTCGTGCCGAAAAGGACCCGTATGAGGACATCCAGTTCGTCGAGCGCGCGAGCGAAATCCGCAACCCGGACGGCACTCTCGTGTTCTCGATGGAACGCGTCACGGTCCCCGAGGGGTGGTCGCAGGTCGCCGTCGACGTGCTGGTACAGAAGTACTTCCGCAAGGCCGGCGTGCCGCTCGTCGATGAAGACGGCAACGAGGTCCTCGACGACACGGGACGGCCCAACACGGGTTCCGAAACCGACGCCCGCCAGGTGTTCGACCGGCTCGCGGGGTGTTGGACCCACTGGGGGAGGACGTACGGCTACTTCGACACCGACGAGGACGCCAACGCGTTCCACGACGAGCTCTGCTACATGCTCGCAGCGCAGGTGGCCGCGCCCAACTCGCCGCAGTGGTTCAACACCGGCCTGCACTGGCGGTACAACATCTCTGGACCGCCCCAGGGCCACTGGTACGCCGACCCTTCCACCGGTTGCCTGAAGCACTCGGAAAACGCCTACGAACACCCCCAGCCGCACGCCTGCTTCATCCAGTCCGTCGCCGACGATCTCGTCAACGATGGCGGCATCATGGACCTGTGGACCCGCGAGGCACGGCTGTTCAAGTACGGCTCCGGGACCGGCACGAACTTCTCCAACCTGCGCGGCGAGGGCGAGCCGCTTTCGGGTGGTGGCAAGTCCTCCGGGCTGATGTCGTTCCTGAAGATCGGCGACCGCGCCGCCGGCGCCATCAAGTCGGGCGGCACCACGCGCCGCGCCGCCAAGATGGTGTGCCTCGATGTCGACCACCCGGACATCGAGAGCTTCATTACCTGGAAAGCGGTCGAGGAGCGCAAGGTGGCCGCCCTGGTGGCCGGCTCACGGGTGCTGCGTCGCAACCTTCAGGAGATGCTCGACGCCTGTTTCCCGGACGACACGGATGCGCCGCTGGTCGACCTCGGGGCCAACTCCAAACTGCGATTCGCGGTCGCCACGGCGCGCCGCAACGGAATTCCGGACGGTGCCATCCAGCGGGTGCTGCAGCTCGCGCAGCACGGCGTGCGTGACTACCCGATCGAGGAGTACGACACCGACTGGGATTCGGACGCCTACTTCACGGTGTCCGGCCAGAACTCGAACAACAGCGTCCGCGTGCCGAACGCGTTTTTCGATGCGCTCGACGTCGGGGGCGATTGGAACCTGCGCCGCCGGACCGACGGCGAAACCTGCAAGACGCTCGCCGCGGCCAAGCTGTGGAACGACATCGCGCTTTCCGCATGGGAGTGTGCCGACCCGGGCGTCCAGTACGACACCACGATCAACGAGTGGCACACGTGCCCCGCCAGCGGCCGCATCAACGCCTCGAATCCGTGCTCCGAGTACATGTTCCTGGACGATACGGCGTGCAACCTCGCTTCGCTGAACCTCGTCCGGTTCGCCGACGAGCACGGCGAGTTCGACGTCGCGTTGTTCCGGCACGCGGTGCAGCTGTGGACCGTGGTGCTCGAGATCTCCGTATTGATGGCGTCGTTCCCGTCGAAACGGATCGCCGAGCTGAGCTACCGCTACCGCACCCTCGGCCTCGGGTTCGCCAACATCGGCTCGCTGCTGATGCGGATGGGCATCCCGTACGACTCCGATCGGGGCCGTGCGATCTGCGGCGCCATCACGGCGATCATGACCGGCGAGGCCTACTCGACCTCGGCCGCTATGGCGGCCGAACTCGGACCGTTCCCGGGCTTTCCCAAGAACCGCGATTCCATGATGCGGGTGATCGCCAACCACCGGCGGGCCGCGTACGATGCGCCGCCGGAGGCGTACGAAGGCCTCACCGTGCTCCCAACGGGCCTCGATTCGGAGGCCACCCCGTCCGCCCTGTTGGCGGCGGCGCGCGAGTCGTGGGACCGTGCGCTCGAGCTGGGCACCAAGTACGGTTACCGCAATGCCCAGACCACAGTGCTGGCTCCGACCGGCACCATCGGCCTGGTGATGGATTGCGACACGACCGGGATCGAACCCGACTTCGCGCTGGTCAAGTTCAAGAAACTCGCCGGTGGCGGCTACTTCAAGATCATCAACCAGGCGATCCCGGTCGCCCTGCACCGGCTCGGCTACAGCTCCGCGGCGATCGACGATGTCGTCACCTACACGGTGGGTCACGGCTCGTTGGACGGTTGTCCGACCATCGACTACGAGGCCCTCAAGGCGCGCGGCTTCAACGACGAGGTGATCGACCGAGTCGAGGAGGCAATTCCGAGTTCCTTCGACATCCGCTCGGCGTTCGCCCCGCACGTGCTGGGCGCGGATTTCCTAGTCGACCTCGGATTCACAGACGAGGACCTGGCCGACTGGAGTCTCGACGTGCTCCACCGGCTCGATTTCTCGGATGACGAGATCGAGGCCGCAAACACGTGGGCGTGCGGTGCGATGACGATCGAGGGCGCGCCACATCTCAAAGAAGAGCACCTCTCGGTGTTCGACTGCGCCAACCGGTGCGGCAAGCTCGGGCGTCGCTTCATCCGCTGGGAAGGGCACATCCTGATGATGGCCGCCGCCCAGCCGTTCATCTCCGGCGCCATCTCCAAGACGATCAACATGCCGGCCGACACCGGCCTCGACGACATCAAGGGCGCCTACCACATGGCGTGGCGCAAGATGCTCAAGGCGGTGGCGCTGTACCGGGACGGATCGAAGCTGAGCCAGCCGCTGTCCATCGGAATGGATGCCGAGGAAGAGGCCGCCCTGGCAGAAGCGGTCGCTGCCGGCGACGTGGTGTCGGTGGCGGAAACCATGGCCGAGAGGATCGTGCTCAAGCACCAGGCCCACCGCCGCCGGTTGCCCCAGCGGCGCGGCGGCTACACCCAAAAGGCTTCGGTGGGCGGGCACAAGGTGTACATCCGAACCGGCGAGTACGAGGACCGCACGGTCGGCGAGATCTTTCTCGACATGCACCGCGAGGGCGCCGCGTTCAGGTCCCTGATGAACTGCTTCGCGATCGCGGTTTCGCTCGGTCTCCAGTATGGAGTGCCGCTCGACGAGTTCGTCGATGCATTCGTCTTCACCCGATTCGAGCCGAGCGGAATCGTGTCCGGTCACGAGCGGATCAAGATGGCGACCTCGGTGATCGACTACGTGTTCCGTGAGCTGGCGATCACCTACCTCGGCCGCGACGACCTGGCCCAGGTGTCTCCGGAGGACATCCGCCACGACTCCCTCGGGGGCGGCAAGAACCAGCACAAGCTCCCCAAGGACGAGCCCGACGAGTTGGCGGAGGTCCGCCCGATCGCGGTGGGGCAGAGCGCGATCGCGCCGCGAATGGGAATCGACGAGGCCACTCTGCCGTTCGGCGGCTCGACCAGGAATTCGTCGCCGGGGCCCTCGGCCGTCCAGCACGCACGGTGGATGGGGTACGAGGGCGACCCGTGCCCCGAGTGCGGCGCGCTCACTCTGGTGCGCAACGGCACCTGCCTGAAGTGCGACTCGTGCGGAGGCACGACCGGCTGTTCCTAGCCGATTCGCTGCGATCGGTGAATTGCCCCGCACACGGCGCTTCGCGATCAGTCTGACGTGAAGCCCGCTCCCCGGTGGCTACCGTCGCAGAACGGCTTGTTGTCCGAGGCACCGCACCGGCACAGGGCGGCCTTGGTGCCCCGCCAGGCGACGCGCCCGCTGCCGGTGACCATCTCTACGTTGCCCGAGATCACCACCGGTCCGTCCTTCATCGGCTGAACCTTGAGCGGCCCACCCGGAGCCTCGAGGCCATCTCCCCGCTCACCGATCGCACCACGATCGACGAAACCGGCCCCCTCGTGGCTGTTGTCGCAGAACGGCTTGTTCTGCGAGTCTCCACAGCGGCAGAGCGCGGCGCGAAAACGCACGCCCGGCATGTCCTCCGCCGCACCGTCGATTTTCAACTCGCCGGAGAGGTAGAAGGGCCCGTTGTTGGCCAGCTGGATCGGGTTGGCCTCCGGCGCC
>JBFELO010000059.1:0-27598 GCA_041552055.1 Candidatus Sulfomarinibacteraceae bacterium
CGGCGACCATCAGCGCACACGACCGGTTCGTCACATGAACCCATCGGACCATGAACACTCCTCGAACCAGCGCGGCGGCCACCTTCTCCAGGTACGGTGTGCGGCCGGATCGGTTTTCGACGCCAGGGGGCGCGGTACGGCAGCGCCCGTCCTCAGTCGCTGCCGAGCCGGAGCACGTGGCCGCGGCCACTCTCCTTGACCTGGTAGAGGGCCGCGTCGGCGGCTGCGATCAACTCGGTCGCACCCTGAGCATCGTCCGGGAAACAGGCGACACCGGCGCTCGCCCCCACCAGGTCTGCGGCGACCGGCAGCCCGCGAGCCGCTTCAGTGACGGCCTCCATGAGCGATCGAGCGGCCGCCACCGCCCGGTCCGGCGGGGTGTAGGGGATCAGGATGCAGAACTCGTCGCCGCCCCATCGAACCACGAGGTCTGTGATCCGGGTCCTCGCGCGAAGCGCGTCGGCGACGGTCCGCAGCAGGTTGTCCCCGGCGAGGTGGCCCGCGGTGTCGTTGTAGGTCTTGAAGTTGTCGAGATCCATCATGATCACCGCGAGCGGGTTGTCGGTCTGGCGGGCCAGCTCGATCTGTCGATCGAGCTCGAGCTCCAACCGCCGCCGGTTCGCCAGGCCGGTGAGCGGGTCACGGTTGGCGAGATCGATCATGGCCCTGGTGGTCTGCTGCAGATAGCGGGTGCGGCCGCGGACCTCGCCGTCGACCTGCAGATTCGCTTTGGAGAGGCCTATTCGAGCCGCCTCGAGCTGCTCGGCGAGGCGATTCACCTGGCGACCGAGTCGCGCCACCTCCCTCGGACCCTTTTCGGAGTGGCGCAACTCGAGCTCGCCCTGCGTGAGTCTGGCCACCATGTCGCTCAGATCGGTGAGCGGCGCGATGACGGTGCCTGCGATCATCACCGTCAACAACACGCTCGCCGCGAGCGCGACCAGGCCGACGACAACGACCAACCGGCGAAATTCGTGGAGCGGTGCCAGCACCACGTCACGTTCGATGGCGAGCCACGTCCCACCGTACGCGTCGTCGACGGTCACCAGCGGGAAGAACAGGGCTTCGGCCTCGACCCCGTTGAAGTCGACCGAGGTCGGCCCCCGGCCCACGACCGGCCATACCGACAGGGGTGGGGACTCACCGATCCCCAACGGAACCGCTGCGAGCTGACGGCGATCACCCGCAAACAGCACCACGCCGGCGACACCGCTCGCGTCCTTGAACTCGCGCAGCTCCCGAACCATCGCGGCTTGCCCGGGATCCTGGCCCAAGCCCTGCAGTCGATGAGCCAGCCGATCGGCGGCCGTCGCGGCCAGGCTCTCGAAGGTGACTCGAGCCTGACCCGCGAGCACGTGCTCCCCGATCATGACCACCGCCGCGGCCACGGCGAGCGTGGTCCCCACGGTGAGTATCAGAATCCGTACGAAGACCGGCCAGTTCCTCATTCCCCTCACACGACCGCGACCCGACGTGTACAAGGCGATCGCACGGAGCCGCATTTCCAGAGTGCCGTCGACCGCCCGCGGGGTCAAGGCATCGCGACGTTGCGGACGCGATGTGCTGCTACGGATTGACGCGATCGAACGGATCTTCCTCGTGCTCGACAAACGAGTGCCGGGCTGACTTCGATGCTCGGAGGGTTGCCACCAGCCTGGGCACGAACGGCGCCCGGGGTGGCGCCGCCGACTGCCCGTTCCCCCCGATCAGCCGGCTGCGGACATGACGGTGCGCCGCGCCTGAGCGGCCTCGCGAGCGCGCGGCGGTGCGGCGCACAGGACGACCCGGGGAACACAGCGGCATCGGCCGCCGGTTCGCACCGAACACCCGTCCAGGTGCACCACCGCCGCGCGGACCCGGTCCGCGGGATCAGGCACCCATCCGCCGCGGCGCAGGACGTCCAAGTACTCCATCAAGGAGATATACGTCGTTGGTGCCCGCCGAGTTGCCAACTCCGGGACGTCCACTTCCGGGTCAACGACTGCCACGGCCTGTGGCGCAGTGTCACACCGGTGCTGCAGTTCCACGACGTATCGAGGTCGTGGCCTTGACAACTGTGAATGTGTGTATTAATTTATACACAGTAATCGAGGAGGAGCCTTGGACAGCCTACCCCTCAAGCTCAGCGACGCCACCGGGGTGCCCTACTACCGACAGATCGTGGATCAAATCGCCCAGCTGATCAGATCCGGGCAGCTCGAGCGGGGCTCGCAGCTGCCGTCGGTGCGCGAGCTGAGCTCGGACCTGCTGGTGTCGCTGATCACCACCCGTCGGGCCTACGCCGACCTCGAGGGGATCGGCCTGATCTTCAGGCGGCAGGGGTCCGGCACGTTCGTGGCCGACGAGGTCGAAGTGGCAACTCGAGAACAGGCGATGGCCGACATCCGCTCCAGGGTGGAGGACGTGGTCGATCAGGCACGGCGCTTGGGCCTGGGCGAAGACGACCTCGAACAGATCTTCAACCAGCTGCTGTCCCGAGAGGAGGGCCGCGATGCCGCGCGCTGATCTGGTACACGTGAGCGAAGTCAAGGTCCGACGCAACGGATTCGAGCTCGACGTGCCGGAGTGGCGACTCTCCCCGGGCGAGGTGGTCGGGCTGGTGGGGCCCAACGGTGCCGGCAAGACGACGTTGCTCGAGACCCTGGCGGGCCTACGGCCGGCCACCTCCGGATGCGTGCAGGTGCTGGGGCACGACCCGTGGTCGCATCCGGCCGAGGTCCGCTCGAGGCTCGGATTCATGTCCGACGACATGCCGGTGTTCGACAAAGCTGTCGGACCGCTGCTGCGGATGCTGTCCGGCTACTACCCGACCTGGGACGCCGAGCTGGT
Organism: Candidatus Sulfomarinibacteraceae bacterium; assembly: GCA_041552055.1. Taxonomy (GTDB): domain Bacteria; phylum Acidobacteriota; class Thermoanaerobaculia; order Thermoanaerobaculales; family Sulfomarinibacteraceae; genus JBFELO01. The sequence continues at coordinate 2,830 of JBFELO010000059.1, forward strand.
GGAGCTGCTCCTGGAGCGGTTCAATCTCGATCCGCGCCTGAAGTGCAACCGGCTGTCCAGGGGGCAGGGCACCCGCCTTCGGCTGGTGACCTCGATGGCGTTCCGGCCGACCGTGTTGATCCTCGACGAGCCCGCTGCTGGACTCGACGTGAGCGGACGGAGGACGTTGCTGGAAAGCGTGCTGGATGTCGTTCGCGACCCCGATCGCAGCGTGGTCGTAAGCTCGCACATGCTCGCCGACGTGGAGAGGATTGCCGACCGGCTCCTGGTCCTCAACGAGGGTCGTGTGGTGAGGGACGGCCCGACCGATCGCCTGGTCGGGGAACACCGCACGCTGGAGGAGGCGCTCATCGACTGGGGGGCGGCTGGATGATCGCAAATCTCTTGGCTGCATGGAACCACTTTAGGGTCCGTTCGGTGTGGACGCTGCTGGATCCGCGTGCAGCGGTTGTCCTGCTGGTTTTTTCGCTGCTCGCGCTGCTCCACACAGCAGACCCCGGGGCTCTGGTCCGGGACCTTGAATCGGAGTTGCGGTGGGTTGCCACGATGATCTGGGTCATGTGGCTCTACCTGTGGCCCGCTCTGCCGGCAATGGCGGCCAGCGGCCGTACGACGGGCGGACAGGGCACCGCGATGCGGCTGCGCGCTTTCCCCCCCCTGCCTGTCGGTCCGCGAATGCGAGCAGTCGCCGAGACGTGCGTGGTCCTGGCGTACGTCGTGCTTGTCCGGGTGATCGCACGGTGGGCTTTCCCCGCTGCAGAGTTGACCGAAAACAGCTCTGCCAGCTCGCTGGATCTGCTGCTCATGGTGCCGACCATCCTGGCCTGGGTCGCGCCGGCTCCGTCGATCAACTTCTTCATGCTTCGGCCGCTCGCCCTCGCGGCGCTGCTCGCAATTGCGGTCCAACTGGGAATGACTTCCACGGATGTAGGTCTCGTTTCGACGGCGCTCGCTGTTACCGGCCTGTGCCTGGCGACGATCGGCCGCGAGTGGCGGGCACCCCTGATTCGGCGGCGCATTCCGCGGGCCGTGGAACGGGTCCGCCCCGGCATCGACCCGGCTCGCCGCCTCAGAGGCGACGCGTGGCGGCTGCCCGCCGCAACGTGGGGACCCGCGGTGCTCTCTCTCGTGCTCCTGGTGGTGGTGCTGCTGGCGCTCGACCTCTATCGGTCCCTGCCTATGTACGCGCTTCCGCTGGTCAGCGGGCTCCTGATCAGCACGGCCATCGTGCTCTCACTGCGACCCTTCGACTCGAACCTCATCGGCATGGGATTGAGCGGAAAACAAGGGGCACGCATCGGTGACTTCATGCGCGCGTGGTCGGTGCTGCCGGTACGCCCCGGGTCGGTGTTGCGGCTCGTCTACCTCCACGGTCTCGTGGTGATGGGCGGGTTGTGGCTCGGGTTCGTCGTCGCCCTGATGGCGCGGTCCTGGTTCCGTTTCGGGCGCCTCGGCCTGCTCACCGCGGACGGCGGCGACCTCTCGGTGGTCGTGATTCCGTTCGCCGCGGCGGTGCCCTGTCTGGCGGGCCTGCTGGTTGCCGCCGCAGTCGGGGACCGCACACGTTCGATCATCAGCGGCGTGTGCTTCCTGCTCGTGTTCTACGGCCATCTGTTGCTGTTCGGCGTGTTGGCGTCGGCCTTCGGGCGTGAGTCGAACCTTCCGATCCTGATCGACGGTGCGTTTCTCGCCGGGCTCGCCCTTCTCGGCGGCACGCTGCCATTGGTCCACCTGCGGCGCGCTCAAGTCCGCTCGATCGAGACGTGACCCTGACACCGCCGCGTCGGGACGTACGTGTCTCACCACCCCAGGTACCGGCGGTAGACGGCCGACCTGCGGCCGGTTCAGCGATCTCGGTCCCGCGAGGCGAGGGCACGTCGAACGGCGGCTCGGATCGCTGCCAGAGACGCCATCAACGGGAAGAACACCAGTACGGCGACGGCCAGGCCGGCAAAGATCTTGAGTGCGAGCAGCGCGACGCGGGCGGCGCCCTGGGTGTCGGTGCACCCAATAGAGGACGCCACCGTGACGGTGGTGGCGAGGATCCTCATTCGCTGCTCGGCCCACGTGCGACGCATCTCCCGCTCTCTCCCGGTCGTGACCCCGTTCGGGCTTCTGGACACGGTATCATCGCCGTCCGTCGACGGTGCGCATCGGCCGGGCGTCGTCTGCTGCCCGGGCCGGATTTCGCCCCGTTGCCGGCCGGCGCAACCTCGGTTCGTCGACAACGTAGAGAAAGAAGGCGCCCCCGTCGCGTGGGGCGTCGAATGCAATGAAAGAACCTTCGAATCACTCAATCTTTCTGCAAGGAGTACCAATGAAAACTCTCGCCCTCGTCCTGTGTCTGACCGCCGTTTGTGCCGTGACATCATCCGCTGAACCCGCCGCCGGGGAGTCGGGGGTGTCGGCCGCGCCGGCCGTAGCCTCTCTCACGGCCGAGCAGATCGCCGCCGACGTGCTGGGCACGATGGACCGGTCGGCAGACCCGTGTCAGGACTTCTACCGCTACGCGTGCGGAGCCTGGCTGGACAACACCGAGCTGCCACCGGACCGGCCCCGATGGTCGCGCAGCTTCACGGCCATCCGGGAGAGCAACAAGGAGGTCCAGCGCGAGCTCATCGAAGACGCAGCCGCCGATTCGAGCGGCGACCCGGCGAGCAGGCTCGTAGGCACCTACTACGGTGCCTGCATGGACGAGGCCGCGGTCGAGAATGCCGGTATTGCACCACTGGAGCCGTTGTTCGAGGCCATCGACTCGGTCCAGGACGTCAAGTCGCTGCTCGAGATGACCGGCGAGCTGTACCGCTACGGGATCGATCCTCTGCTCGGCGCCCAGGTATTCGCGGATCTCAAAGACCCGGACTACAACATTTTGAACATCCTGCAGGGCGGCCTCGGCATGCCCGACATGGACTACTACGTCAGCGAGGACGAAAAGAAGCGCGAGCTGCTCGCCGAGTACGAGAAGCACGTGGCGCGAATGTTCACACTGCTGGGCGACAAGGAGAAGATCGCGGCGAAGAAAGCCTCCCAGATCGTGGCCTTCGAGACCGAGCTGGCCAAGAACTCGAGAACCCGAACCGAGCTGCGGCAGCTCGACAAGATGTACAACCGCGTGGACCGCACCGGGCTGAAGGAGCTCACGCCCGAGCTGCCGTGGGACTCGTTCTTCGAGGCAGCCGGACACGCCGACGTGGACGACATCAACGTGATGACTCCCGAGTTCTTCGAGGCCCTGCAGGACATCCTGGGGACCACGGATCTCGACGTGCTGCGAACCTATCTGAAGTGGACCGTTGTCGATCGGACCGCCAACCGATTGCCGTCGGCCTTTGTCGATGCCAACTTCGACTTCTTCGGCAGGAAGCTGTCCGGCCAGCAAGAGATCCAGCCGCGCTGGAAGCGCTGCGTCGACGCCACCTCGGGCGCACTCGGCGAGCCGCTGGGCAAGCTCTACGTGGACCGGATGTTCGCCGGCGACAGCAGGGACAAGGCGCTCGAGATGATCAACGACATCTTTGCCGCGTTCGACGCCAACCTCGCCTCAGTGGACTGGCTGGACGACGCCACCAGGTGGCGCGCGCACCAGAAGCTGGTGGCGGTCCGCAGCAAGATCGGCTACCCGGACACGTGGCGCGACTACTCAGGCCTCGAGCTGACCCCAGAGGGCTACTTCGCCAACGCCGCCGCTGTTGCGGTCTTTGACTTCGACTACGAGGCGAACAAGATCGGCGAGCCCGTCGACCGGGAGGAGTGGGGCTGGCCGCCCCAGACGGTGAACGCCGGTTACCTCTCGACCCAGAACGAGATCATGTTCCCGGCCGGAATCCTGCAGCCGCCGTTCTTCCACCGCGACTTCCCGGCGGCCATGAACTACGGCTCGATCGGCCTCGCCATCGGCCACGAGCTCACCCACGGCTTCGACGACCAGGGACGCAAGTTCGACCCGACCGGCACGATGCACGAGTGGTGGGAAACCGAGGTGGCCGAGCGCTACGAGAAGCAGGCGCAGTGCGTGGCCGACTTCTACAGCGCGTACGAGGTCGAGCCCGGGGTCCACGTCAACGGCGAGCTGACCCTCGGCGAGAACATCGCCGACATCGGCGGCATCAAGCTCGCGCGCCAGGCGTACAAGATCTGGGAGGAGCGGTACAGCACTCCGGAGCCGCTGATCGAAGGCCTCACGCACGAGCAGCTGTTCTGGGTCGCCGCGGGGCAGACCTGGTGCACCGTCGTCTCGCCCGAGTACCTGCGCCAGCAGGTGACCACCGACCCGCACACGCCGGCCATGTACCGGGTCTACGGACCGCTGTCGAACCTGCAGGGATTCGCCGAGGCGTTCCAGTGCGAGCCGGGCACGCCGATGAGCCCCAAGGACCAGTGCGAAGTGTGGTAGAGAGATCTACAAGCAGGCGCAAAAACAAACGTCGGGCGGGGGTTTATCCCCCGCCCCGCTGGAGTTTTGGCTTGCGTGTCGAATTCGGTTAACCGACTCCCAGAAACTCCCAGATCGCCGTCTTGAACGCCTCGGGCTCCTCCACCGGCGAGAAGTGACCGCTCGCGTCGAACACCACGAACTGCGAGTCGGAAAGACCGTCGTGGATCTCCTGCACCTTCGCCACCGCCACCGCGTCGTGCGCCCCGGCGATCACCATCGATATCGCAGTGATCATGGGCAGCCGATCTCGCAGGTCGTAGCTGTCCCCCATCTCCTCGTTCTGGTACTGGGCGTGGGCCGCACTGAACCGGGCATCGCCGAAAACGGCGTCGACCAACGTCTGTGCTTCCTCCGGGTCCGTAAACAGCAGTGGAAAGTACTCGCCCATCCAGAACGCGCGCAGCCGGGCCGTCTTCTCCTCGTCCGACAGCGACTCGTTGGCGACCACCTCCTGCTGGTACTTCATGTACAGCTCCGCCAATCGCGGGTGGGCGCTGATGAACTCGGCCATGTCCTCGGGTGTGAAGCTGGCGATGCCGTGCAGGAAGATCGCCCGTTCGAGAGTGCTCGGATACTCGGACGCGAGCATGACGAGATTGGTGCAGCCGTTCGACCAGCCGATGGCGTTGACCTTCTCGAGCCCGAGGTGTTGCCGGAGGGCGTCGAAGTCCTGCCGCACCGCGGCCATCCCCATGTCCGAATCCTCGCGAATCGGGTCGGACTCGCCCATCCCGCGGGGATCGAAGTACACCATGGTCACGCGCTCCTCGAGCGGCCGGTACAGCGCCCTCAGGCCAGCCAGGGTCAGCCCCCACGAGTTGGGAACCGTCATCAGTACGGGGCCCTGGCCGTGGACCTCGTAGTGAATGTTGAATCCGTTCAGCTCGGCGAAGAATGAACCGTTCTCTAGACCGACCGGCGCCGGCCCCTCCTCGACCTCAACGGCCTCGGGTTGGCATCCGATCAACGCCACGCATACGATCAGGAAACTGACGGCAACTGAACTTCTCATCACGGCCTCCCTTTCTCCATCGCACGCGGTCACCGCTGTCATCGGCGGCTCCGCCCCGAAGTGTACCCTTTTGCGATTCGCTGAGCGAATCGCAGTGGATACCGTTCGACCATGCCGATCGTCGGCGCGATGGGATAGCCAATGCGCCGGAACTGCGCCATTTCTCGGCGCTCTCTCCCCGACGCGCTCCCCACCGCCGGTCCCCCAGAAGGGTACCCCCTCGAGCGCAGCCGCTGAACCACGGCACACACCCCGACCTACCGTGCGCGCATCGTCCTACCGTGTGGCAACATCGCCCGTGTTCAAACCCTCGGTGTGCGCCGGATCCGGTCGGCTGTGAAGATCGCGATCGCCACCCAGATGCACCCGAACGTGATCAGGTCGTGGCCGTGGAACGGCTCGCCGTACGCCAGCACGGCGAGCGCGAAGTGCATGCTGGGGGCGAGGTACTGGAGGAAGCCGAGCGTCGACAGCGGCAGCAGGCGCGCGGCCTGGGTGAAGAGGAGCAACGGCACCGTCGTGACGACCCCGGCCAGCACGAGCAGCAGGTCCAGGGACAGCGTCCCCGAGCCGAAAGCGAGCCGACCGGCACGCCCGAGCCACGCAACGTAGGCCACCGCCACCGGGGTCAACAGGGTCGTCTCGACGGTCAGGCCGACCACCGCACCGACCGCGACCGTCTTGCGCAGCAGGCCGTACAGCCCGAATGTGACGGCCAGGGTCAAGGCCACCCAGGGAATCTCGCCGCCGAGCACAGCAAGGTATCCGACGCCGGCCGCCGCCAGCACGACGGCAACCATCGCCGCGCGGCTGAGGTGCTCGCGCAGGAAGACGACGCCCAGGGCGACGTTGACCAGCGGGTTGATGAAGTAGCCGAGGCTCGCCTGCAGCACGCGATCGTTGGCCATCGCCCAGATGAACACGTACCAGTTCACGGCGATGAGCGCCGTGGTGACCAGAAGCACGGCGATGGTCCGCGAACTGCCCACCGCGCGCCGAATCGCCCCACCCTGCCGCTGGATCAACACGAGGGCGGCAAGCAGCGGCACCGCCCAGACGACGCGATGGGCCAGCACCTCGAGCGGCGGTACTACCCCTACCGCCTTGAAGTAGACCGGCACGAATCCCCAAAAACCGAATGCGGCGAGGCCGTACGCAAGACCTGTTGTGTTCCTCGGGTCCACGGGTGGGGCCACACAGTTCGCGGCCTTCCCAGCTTCTGCGTTGCTCACGTCACCAGCAACCGCGATCCTGCCCCTCGTACTCCCGGAGCGGGACCGTCATCCTCATCGCGCCCCGCTGCCCGGTCCCGTGTCGCGACGATCTCGTGCCTTCGACGCGCCCTTTCCCCGAGGCGCTCCCCGTGGGAGCCCGGCATGACGTTTCGACGACTCGAAACGACACGATACTCGCAGCGATGGAGCACCTCGAAACGTCATGCCCGGCACGCCCGCTCGACGCGCGGTCATTGGCCTGCCGCTCGCGTCGACCATCTGACACCCGAGGCGGTTCTTGGCCCATGGTGGGAGGCCCCGAGGTCGCTGGTGCGATTCGCTGCGCGAATCGCAGTGGATACCGGTCGACCCTGCCGATCGCCGGCGCGATGGGATGGCAGCCGAGGATGCGCCTGCCGTACAGCAGTGAACGTGGCTGGCTTGAGCCGGCTCTGCGATCCCAACGGCAACGGCCAGGGGTCGGTGCTTCCGGTGTGTTGAGCGGGCGTGCCACTTCTGACAATTGCGGGAGTGAGCGCCTGCAAATTGCCGATGCCGTGTGGCCCCGAACATTGTCAGAGGTGGCAACCGCGGGGAGTGCGCTGTGAGAATCGGCGCGACCAAAAGTGCGGGGCGAAGCGATCGAGATTTTGTTGTCGCGCAGTCCCCCCGGCTACATTGTGGAGCAGGCGTCTCGCATCCAGCATCCCCCGCCCTCGGGCGGGGCTACCTCACCCAGTCGATCGGGACCCACACGATGCGGCTGGACCACGGGCCCTCGAGGACCCGGACGCGCGCCTCGACCGCTCGCTTGCGCCGCTCCAGCACTCTGACGCGGGTGCCGGCCGCGATCTCTATGCACCGGGGTGAGGACCGCAGGCGATCGAAGCCGGCATCGTCGTCTGCCTCGATCGCCGCAATCATCTCCTCCAGCGCCTCCCGATCCAGGGCCGCGGTCACGGTGGACTCACCCCCCCGCCGCAGCACCCCAATCTCGGTGCGCGCTTTCGAGACCGTGAACAGCCCGCTCGCGAAACCCTTCTGACGGTCCCCTCCGAGCCACCACAGCGCCGCGCCGACCAGCACCGCCAGACCAGCACCGACCGCCAGCCAGCGCCTCCTGCGGGCCCGCTCCTCGGGCGCGATGGGATCGCGGTCGAGCTCGATCGCCAAACGGTCGGACACCGTCTGGACAGCTCCGGCGGGTGGCGGGAGCGCCTCGAATTCCGTGCGGCACGACGTACAGCGGAGCGTCCGACCGAAATATCGGGCATGGACCTGCATGGTCGCGCCACAGGCGGTGCACACGTGGCGATAGCTCGTGGAGTGCGGGCCATCAGTCGCTTGAGGCGGCGGGGCACCGGCCGAAGAGGCGTCCTCCCGAGCCGGAGGGGTCGACGGTGGTTCCTTCGGCGCGTGCGCCTTGCCCTCGTCCCTGGTGACGTCGGGCGCCGCACCCGATGCGGGGGCTGCCACCACGAACAAGCGCTCGCAGCGCGGGCAGCGGATCTTCCGATCCAGGCTCTCCGGTTTCACTTTGAGTCGAACCCCACACCCCGGGCAGGAGGCGATCACCGTCTCCGCACGGTCGGGCCGAGTCACGGTCTGCGACGGGAGAGTCGCGACAAACTCCGCCCCACAGTTCGTGCAGCGCACGGTCCGACCGAGGAACCGCTCGAGGATCTGCAGCCGTGTGCCGCACTCCTCGCAACGATGAATGGCGACCTGCATCTGGTCTCTCGACTCCAGGGGGCGGCGTGCCCTCTCCAGCTTACGGCACGCGCCGGAGCCGGCCCCGTGACACCTGTCAACTCCGACCGCGGTACCTCACCTCGCCGTCCACGATGGTGTACAGCACCCGCGTCGCGGGGATCTCGTCGTCAGGCACCAGGAGGATGTCCTGCGACAGTACCGTGATGTCCGCCAGCTTTCCGACGGCCAACGAGCCCTTGACGTCCTCCTCGAACGCCGCGTACGCGGCGTCGATCGTCGCCGCGCGAAGCGCCTCGATCCTGGTCATCGCCTGCTCGGGGTAGAACACGGCTCCGTCGGCCATCCTACGCGTCACGGCGGCGTGGAAGTTGGCAATCGGATCGACAGCCTCCACCGGGGTGTCTGTGCCGCCGGCGATGGTGGCACCCGAGTCGAGCAGCGTACGCCACACGTAGGCACCGTGCTTTGCCCGTTCGGTACCGAGGCGCAACGGCACCCACGGCCCGTCCGAGGTGCAGTGAACCGGCTGCATGGCGGCGATCACCCCGAGCTCGCTGAACCGCGGGATGTCGTCCGGATGGAGGTGCTGCGCATGCTCGACGCGCCACCTGCGATCGCGGCCGTCAGGCCGATCCGCGAGTACGTCCTCGTACACGTCGAGGGTCTCGCGATTCGCCCGGTCGCCGATCGCATGAGTGCACAGCTGGAGGTCGAAGCGAGCCGCCAGCTCGGCAGTCACCCGCAGGTCATCGGCGGTCACGGTGTTGAGACCCGTGCTCTCCGGCATGTCGTCGTACGGCTCGAGCAGCAGCGCCCCGTGGGCGCCGAGGGCTCCGTCGTACAGGCGCTTGATGCCACCCACGGTGAGGAACGCCTCCCCTTCCCGATACACTCGATAGCCTGACAGGCGGTCCGCCAGGGTCTCGTTGGAGTCCGACAGCATCACCCACAGGCGGATGGGCAGCGCGTGCGACGCCGCCAACGAACGCAGCAGCTCGACCCGGGCCATCGAGGTCCCCGCGTCGTGAAAGCTGGTGATGCCGTTGGCCAGGCATGTCTCGCCCGCGAGCTCCGCCGCGCGCCGCAGGGTTGCCTCGTCGCGGCCGGGCTCGACGAGCCGGGTCACCAGCTCCTCGGCGTTCTCGCGCAGCACGCCGATCGGCCTGCCACCGTCGCCGCGCACGATCTGACCGCCCGGCGGATCCGGCGTGGTGGCTTCGATTCCGGCCATGGCCATGGCGCGGGCGTTGACGAAGATGGCGTGGCCGCTGGCGTGGGTCAGCATGACGGGATTCGAGGGCGTCGCGTCGCTCAGTGCATCGTGCAGCGGCAGGCCGCCAATGGCTCCCTCAGGTGGCGTCCTCCACTTCTCCTGGTGCCAGCCGCGGCCGATGATCCACTGGCCGGGGGGTGTGTCTGCCGCCGCCTCCCGCACCCTGTCGACGATTTCGTCCCAGGTCTCTGCGGTCGTCAAATCGAGCTGCATCCGCGCCCGGCCGAGTCCGAGAAAGTGACCGTGTCCCTCGATCAGGCCGGGCACCGCCAGCCCTCCCTCGAGGTCGACGACCTCGGTATCCGGCCCGACGAACGTGTTGATGTCGGCCTCGGACCCCAGGGCCACGATCGTTGCACCGCGCGCAGCGAGCGCCTCGGCCTCGGGCCGGGCTCCATCCATTGTGACGATGCGGCCGCCCATGAGCACCAGATCGGCCGGCTGCTCCGCCGTGCCGCAACCGAGAAGCGCCGCGAAGAGACCCACCATCAGAACGGAACGAGCATCGAATCTCACGGCCATGACCACCTCCGCGGTGAAGCGTACCGGTTCCATCGTCAGTTGGGAACTGGAGCCCGGCGGGCGCACACGCCCCCGTTGACCCTTCACGGCCAGAATACGCTCTTTCGACAGGAACTCCTTGACGACCTCCTCGGCGCCGCGTAGGGTGCGTGAAACGGGACGGTCACCGGAAGGTGCTCGAGGGAAGCCGGTGCGAATCCGGCGCGGCCCCCGCCACTGTGACCGGGAACGGGCCGCTCGTGGGTTCGAGAACCCAGCCACTGGTCGACGGGATCCCCAACCGAGGGGTCGGTCGTCTGGGAAGGCGAGCGGGCCGGCGGCCGGGACTGCCGATGGAATGGCCCCATCGTCAGCCCACGGCGGATCCGGGAGTCAGGAGACCTGCCGTCCGCACTGAGAAACGGGAGGTTTCGACGCCATGAGCCAACGGGGGAACCGAGCCGCCATACTGCGCGTGATGCTGATCGTGTTCGGGACGGCAGCCTCGATCGCGAGGGCCCAAACCGTCAGTCCATACACCTACAATCCGCAGCCCACCCAGGTGTTCGAGAGTGAGGTCACCGTGACTGCCACCGGGGTCGCGGCCGACACCCAGGAGGTCCCCGCCCCAACCACCATCATCTCCCGCGAGGAGATGAACGACTCTCAGGCAGACAACGCGGCAGACGTGCTGCGGCGAGTACCCGGCCTGACAGTCGCGCGCGGCGGCGACGAGGGCAAGCAGACGTCGGTGTTCACGCGCGGCACCAACTCGAATCAGACCCTGGTGATGTTCGATGGGGTCCGCCTCAACAGTCCGTACCTCGGCGGTTACGATCTGAGCCTGCTGACCACCGCCGGATTGGACCGCATCGAGGTCGCCCGGGGGCCATACTCGGCCCTGTGGGGTGCTGACGCTGTCGGCGGAGTGATCAACGTGATCCCACAGCGCGCTCGGAACCAGACAACCGCACACCTGCTCGGCGAGTGGGGCGAGCGAGGCTGGCAGCGGTACGAGGGTGATCTGGCCCTCGGAGGAGAGCACCTCGGACTCTACCTGTCGGGTTTCTACCGGACCGGCGATGGCGAGCTGGACAACAGCGACTTCATGACCCAGCAGGCGCTGCTCGATCTCGGCTGGAGCTGGGGAAGCCGCGGCAGCCGGCTGGCGGTGATCGCGCAGGACGTCCAGGCCGAAACGGGCATCCCGTACGTGACCCCCGGTGTGCCGACTCTCGACCGCCGACAGGAGTCGAAGCAACGGCTCGTGGCGGTGCCGCTCCGCTTGGCCATCGGCGAGCACTGGTCGGTGGAGCTGGTCGGCAGCTCCGTCGAACGCGAGTTCGAGTTCCGCGACCCCGAGGATGGTTTCGGGCTGACCGAGATGAAAACCTCCGCCGACACGACCCAGGCTCGACTGGCGAGCCACCACAGACTCGGCGGCCACACCGTGAGTTGGGGCGGCGAGTGGCGTTCCGACGAGGTCACAGACTCCTCGAACTTCGGCATCAATCTCGAGAATGTCAGCACCGACGTGACATCGGCGTTCCTGCAGGACACGTGGCAGGCTGGCACCGCCCTCCGCCTGATCGTCGGCGCTCGGTGGGATGACACCGAGCAGTGGGGCGACGAGCTGTCGCCTCGGGTCAACCTCGGCTGGAAGATGTCGAAGGCATTCGAGCTGCGGGTAGGTTATGGCGAGGCTTTCCGCCCGCCGACACTCGGAGAGATGTACTTCCCGTTGTCGGGCAACCCCGCTCTCGTGCCCGAGACCTCCGCCTCGTACGAGCTCGGCCTGGTGTACACACCCGCCCGCGGCAAGACGCGGTGGCAGGCAAACCTGTTCGCGACCGATCTCGAGAATCTGATCGAGTTCGACTTCGCCTCCTACACCAACCGCAACATCGGAACCGCGGAGATCCGCGGCGCCGAGCTGCTGATCGAGACCAGGCTCACCGGTGTTTCGTACCAACAGATCCAGGCCACGTGGCTCGACACCTCCGACGAGACAGGCGATCCTCTGCTGCGGCGTCCCGAGTGGAGCGCCTCGTACACCCTCGGAGGACTGCTCTGGTACCACCTGAGCGGCGACGTCAGCATGTACTGGGTGGGCGAGCGCGACGACGTGGACCCCGAAACCTTCGAACGCACGACCGTGGACGATTACTTCACCGTCGATCTCGCGCTGGCGTGGGAGGTGATGACCCAGGTCGAGCTCACCCTGCGGGTGCGCAACCTGTTTGACGAGGAGTACCAGGAGATCATGGGGTACCCGGCACCGGCGCGGCGGATCATGGGTGGGCTGAGGGCGACATTCTAGGGACCATTCCGGGGATCACTCCTGAATCGCCGCGTCACGCCCGGTGCTCGTCGACGACGGGGGCCCTCGTGACAGGGCACTTACAGGAACAATTGTGACCTGTCGCACAGACAGCGGTGAGGTTTGGCGGCACATTCGGAGAGGGAGATTACGGGGCCCCACGGGTGGCGGACGGCAGGCGCGCGGCGGCTCCTCGATCGAATCGAACGAATCCGACGAAAGGGCCGTGACATGGCACACGTGAGGTCCAGACGCCTGCGACTCCTCGAGAGCCTCCGCAGGACTCTGAGCGAAATGCTCCACGAGCGGGTGTGGAAGTCGGCCCGAAGGACGGGACGCGGAGAGCCGGTCAACACGAGTGCGATCTACACCGCGGCGATTGCCGAGGACCCGGATCTGCTCGACCAGCTCCTCCTGGTCCACCACCGGGTCCGGCAGGAGCAGGGCGAGATCGAGTCCGACACCCAGGCACCGCAGGCGGACGACGGCGAGCGGAGGCGCATGCTGTCGGCAGTGCGTGCGACGGTGCGACAGTCGGCCGCTCGCTTCAGCCAGTAAACGCCCTTCCCGGGGCGCCCCAATTCCATCGCTCCGGACCAACTCCGGCCCGCTTCCGCCAGTTTCGCCTGGCCCACGCGGCGCATCGGTTCCGAGCTGAACGCCCGAGGAGTGGTATTCTTCGCCATCGCGGGAGGGCTCGTGGCCGGTACGTTCTACATCACTACTCCGATTTATTACGTCAATGACATGCCCCACATCGGGCACATCTACACCACGGTCATGGCGGACATCTTCGCGCGCTTTCACCGCATGAGCGGCGCTCGGGTGTACTTCCTGACCGGGACCGATGAGCACGGCCAGAAAATCGCGAAGGCCGCACGGGAACAGGACATCGATCCGATCGACCTCGCCGATCGCGTGGTCGCCCGCTACCACCATTTGTGGCAGGAACTGAACATCTCCCACGACGACTTCATCCGGACGACACAACCCCGCCACAAGCGCGCGGTGATCGAGATCATCCGCCGCATCCGCAGCGCCGGAGACATCTACGCCGGCGAGTACACCGGATGGTACTCCGCCGGAGACGAGGCGTTCGTGCCGGACTCCCAGGTCAAGGACAGCCGCTTCATCGAGAGCGGGCACACGGTCGAACGGCTCTCTGAACCGAGCTACTTCTTCCGCCTGTCCGCCTATCAGGACCGGCTGTTGCAGTGGTATCGCGACAACCCGGAGTGCATCGCCCCCCGTACGCGCTACAACGAGGTCATGCGGTTCGTCGAGTCGGGCCTGCGCGATCTATCGATCTCGAGAACGTCCCTCCGGTGGGGGGTCCCCTTCCCCGGCGACGAGGAACATGTGGTGTACGTCTGGCTGGACGCGCTCACCAACTACATCTCGGCGCTCGGCTTCGGCAGCGACGAGGACTCGCTGTGCCGGGAGTTCTGGCCCGCCAATCTCCACCTGATGGGCAAGGACATCCTGCGGTTCCACTGTGTCTACTGGCCGGCGTTCCTGATGTCGGCCGGGCTCGAGCCGCCACGCCAGGTGTTCGGCCACGGTTGGTGGCTTCGCGACGAGGTCAAGATGTCGAAGTCGATCGGCAACGTCGTGCGGCCGGATCATCTGGTGAAGCGGTTCGGCGCTGATGCGCTGCGATACTTTCTGGCCCGCGATATGGCGTTCGGACAGGACGCCTCGTTCTCGGACGAGGCGTTTGTCGAGCGGTTCAACGCAGATCTGGCCAACGCCCTTGGCAACACGGCTTCACGGACCCTCGCCATGACCGCTCGCTCGCTCGACGGAACCGTGCCACCGCCGTCGGCAGAGGGCCCACTGCCGGAAACGGCGGCGGCGACGGTGGCGAGGTTTCGTGCATCGATGGAGGGACTCGAACCCCACCGAGCCCTGGAAGCGGTGTGGCAGCTGCTCGCCACGATCAACGGCTTCCTGCAGGAGCGCCAGCCGTGGGCGCTGGCAAAGCGTGGCGAAGGCCCGCGACCGGATCTCGAGGCGGTGCTCTACGCGGCCCTCGAGGGGCTCCGGATCACCTCGGTGCTGATCGAACCGGTGATGCCGACGATCGCGTCCAAGCTTCGGTCGCAGCTCGGCGCGGCCGGCATTCCCCACGACTTCGAGAACGCGACTCGATGGGGTTTGCTGCCGGCCGGATCGCGGCTCGGCGAGGCCGAGCCACTGTTCCCGCGCATCGACGTGGCGGCATACCTCGACGAGATTTCCCGGGAGGACACGATGACAGAGACCGAGCTACAGCTCCTGACGATCGACGAGTTCGCGAAGATGAAGCTGGTCGTGGGCACCGTACGCGAGGCCGAACGGGTCCCGAACTCGAGGAAGCTGGTACGGATCCTCGTCGATCTCGGCGAGGACACTCCGCGCCAGCTCGTGGCCGGTATCGCCGAGCGCTACGAGGCGGCATCCCTGGTGGGGAGACAGATCGTCGTCGTCGCCAACCTCAAGCCGGCGAAGCTGATGGGGGTTGAGTCCCGCGGCATGCTGCTGGCAGCGACGGTGAACGGGGACCCCTTCCTGCTGACGGTTGACGAGCCGGTGCCGAACGGATCAGCGGTGACCTGAGGTCACGCCGAATCATCGGTATCGGTGTCGGGTTCGGTATCGATGGTCCCTTCTATCGGAATCGGTATCGGGTTCGGTATCGGTATCGATGGTCCCTCTCCGATCCGACAATCGATTCTTCGATTCCGATAGCGATAGCGATTCCGATACCGATCAGACCTATTGGAATCGGGATCGGGTGCGGTATCGGTATCGATGGTCCCTCTCCGATCCGACAATCGATTCTTCGATTCCGATAGCGATAGCGATTCCGATACCGATCAGACCTGTCGGAATCGGTGTGGGGTTCGGCGACCAGTCACCCGGTCGTAGACCTCGAAGCTGATCGGGTACTCGTTCTGCTCGTCGGCCGCATGGTCCTCGCTCTCGACCAGCCGCCAATCGGCGAGATCAACCTCGGGGAACGTGGTGTCACCGGCGACCTCGGCGTGAATTCGCGTCACGTACAGCCGGTCTGCCATCGGCAGGGCCTGGCGATAGATTTCGCCGCCGCCGGCGATGAACACCTCGTCGTCACCCGTGGCCGCTTCCAGCGCCTGCTCGACGGAGTGGACCACGATCACGCCCTCGGGTCGATAGCCCGGATCACGGGTCACGACCACCATCACGCGTCCCGGAAGGGGTCGGCCGACCTCCTCCCACGTCTTGCGCCCCACGACCAGGTGATGACCCATGGTCAAGGCCTTGAAGCGTCTGAGGTCGGTCGGCAGGTGCCACGGCAGGTCACCTTCCCTGCCGATGACACCGTTGCGGGCCACCGCGACGATGAGAGAGACCGTCAATGCGGATCCTCCCCGTGGGCGCACATCCGCGCGCCGGTTCCGCGACCGGGACACCGGTTCCCGGCACCCCGCGCAGGCTTCGGGCAGTGCTCGATTCGGCGGTCCGCCGATGCTGAAGCGCGCTCGGCGTTCATACGGCGATCGGCGCCTTGATGTGCGGGTGCGGGTCGTAGCCGGTGAGCTCGAAGTCCGGGTAGCGGAATTCGAAGATCGACCGCACCTCGGGGTTGAGCTTTACCCGGGGTAACGGTCTCGGCTCCCGGCCCAGCTGGATCCTCGCCTGGTCGACGTGGTTGAGGTAGAGGTGGACGTCGCCGAAGGTGTGCACGAACTCGCGCGGCTCGAGGCCGCACACCTGAGAGACCATGAGGGTCAGGAGGGCGTACGAGGCGATGTTGAACGGCACGCCGAGGAAGAGGTCCGCGCTGCGCTGGTAAAGCTGGCAGCTGAGGCCCCCGTCGGCCACCCAGAACTGGAAAAGCGCGTGACACGGGGCCAGCGCCATGGCATCCAGCTCGGCAACGTTCCAGGCACTGACGATGTGCCGGCGCGAGTCCGGATCGTCGCGAATCTGCTGGATCACGCGGGAAATCTGGTCGATGGAGCGGCCGTCGGAGGTCGGCCACGAGCGCCACTGTGCGCCGTAGATCGGCCCCAGGTCACCGTCCTCGTCGGCCCACTCGTCCCAGATGCTGACCCGATTGTCGTGCAGATACCCGAGGTTCGTGTCGCCGGCCAGAAACCAGAGCAGCTCATGGATGATCGAGCGCAGATGGAGCCGCTTCGTCGTCAGCAGCGGGAAGCCGTCGCGCAGGTCGAACCTCATCTGGTACCCGAACGCGCTCAGGGTGCCGGTCCCGGTGCGGTCGCCCTTCGCCACACCGCGATCCAGGATGTGCTGGAGCAGGCCGAGGTACGTCTTCATCGGGGGTCCGTATCCGGCACGTCGTGCACGCGCGTCGCCCAGCGACCGACCTGCTCCTGCCAGCGCCCCTGGGCCTTCAGGATCACCTCGGCGACCTCACGAACCGCCCCCCGGCCGCCGTCGGTGCCACACACCAGATGGCACACCGCCGCTACCTCGGGTACCGCGTTCGCCGGGCAGGCGGCAAAGCCCACCCGGGACAACATCGGAAGATCGGGGAGATCGTCTCCCATGGCCGCGACCTGGTGGTGGCCGAGTTCGAGCGTCTGTTCGAGCTGATCCAGGTGGTGCGCCTTGTCGCGCGACCCCTGGAGCACCAGCTCCTCCCGAATCCCGATCTCCCGGCAGCGGACCGTGACCGCTTCACTGCGGCGCCCGGTCACCACCGCCACCTCGACCCCGGCGTTCATCAACAGCCGGATGCCGAGCCCGTCCCGCACGTGGAACTGTTTCACCGCTTCGCCGGTCGCCGCAAAAACGAGGGCGCCGTCGGTCAGCACGCCGTCCACGTCGAGCACGAGCAATCGGATCGGTTCGAGACGCTTTCGAACGTCGGCGGGGAGTCGGCTCGGCATGGCGGCATCGTAGCAGACAGACCCCAACGAATCGGACGGCCGAATCACGTTTGCCGGCTAGAAACCTTCCAGCACCGCGCTCACCAGGGCGCGCGCATACTCGCCCGACACCTCGTCGATCGCCTCGATCTGGCGGTCGAAGTAGTCCCTGGCTCTCGGCTCGACCGGGTACGATGTACGCCGGGAGAAGGCGCGATCCTCCCACAGCAGCTTCGGCTCGTCGCCGCGCATGTCCCTCAGCTTCACCGACGTGAGCATTGTGATCTGGTACTCGTTCGCCCGGCCGTTGGCGTCGAACGACACGGGAGCGAACGAGACGTTGGTGATCACACCGCTCAGGACGAGGTCGGCCCCCGCGGGGCTGTCCACGAGGTCGAACCGCCCCCGCCGAACCCACTCCAGGGACACCGCTTCGACCAGGCGCTGGTCCATGTCGATCCACTGTGTGAGATTCTCGAACTTCTCCACGTGCAGCGTCTGCAGTTCCGGTGGCAGCGAGCTCGAGGTCCCCACGAGGTGGTAACCGCAGCCGACGAGAGTCAGTCCCATCGCCAGACCCGCCACGATCGCGCGTGCGCTCGTCATCGCCAAGAACCCACCATACGCCGCTGCGCGGGATCTGATCACGGTCATCGGTCCGAGCTCCCGCTCCGACGTCGCTTCTCGATCTCCACGAGCCGCTCGCGAATCCTGGCCTCCCAGCCGTCTCGACCGGGTCGGTAGAACGTGGCCTCGGCCAGCTCGGACGGTAGGCACTCCATGTCGGCCACGCCTCCGGGCTCGTCGTGGGCGTAGCCGTACCCCTCGCCGTAGCCGATCTCCTTCATCAGACCTGTGGGCGCATTCCGAAGCTGCATCGGAATCGCCAGCCCAGGCCTGCGGTGGACCTCGCCCTTGACCGCACCGTAGGCGCGGTAGAGCGCGTTGGACTTGGGCGCCAGTGCCAGGTAGACCGCACTCTGGGCCAGCGCCAGCTCGCACTCGGGCATGCCGACGTGCTCGACTGTCAGCGCCGCCGCGGCCACCTGCTCGAGGGCCCGCGGATCCGCGAGTCCGATGTCCTCGGACGCCATCCGCAACATTCGCCGCACCACGTACCTCGGGTCGGCGCCGCCCTCCAACATCCTGGCCAGCCAGTAGAGCGATGCGTTCACGTCCGAGTTGCGGACCGACTTGTGGAGTGCGGAGATGAGGTTGAAGTGCTCCTCGCGACCCTTGTCGTAGATGGCTGCCACGCGCTGCGCCACGCGCTCGGCGGCGCCCTCGGTGACGCGTCGCTCACCCTCGCTCTGAGCGACGGCGACCGCCAGCTCGAGGTGATTCAGTGCCTGTCTGGCATCGCCGCCGGCAATCGCCGCCATGAACCGAAGCGCATCCTCGTCGACCTCGACCCCACGGTCACCGAGGCCTCGCTCGGAGTCCTCGAGCGCGCGGTGGAGCAACGTCAGCAGGTCGCTGTCTGTGAGCGGGTCGAGCGTGTACACCTTGACCCGAGACTGCAGCGCACGGTTGAGCTCGAACGAGGGGTTCTCCGTAGTGGCGCCGATGAGCACGATGTCCCCGGCCTCCACGTAGGGCAGGAAGGCATCCTGCTGCGCCCGGTTGAAGCGATGGATCTCGTCGACGAAGAGGACCGTCCTGCGGCCGTCGTACCGCAAGAGACGACGGGCGTCGGCCATCACCGCGCGCGCCTCTTTGACCCCTGACAGGACCGCCGAAAACGAGACCTCTTCCGCTCCGACGGCCTCGGAGAGCAGACGCGCCAGCGTCGTCTTCCCGCTCCCCGGCGGCCCCCAGAACACCAAAGACGGCAGCTCGCCGCCTGCGATCAGGGTGCGCAGGACTCCCCGCTCACCGACCAGGGCATCCTGTCCCACCACCTCGTCGAGCGAACTCGGACGCATCCGCTCGGCCAGTGGTGGAACCCCCACCTCCGAGCCGGTGAACAGATCTGACTGGGTCATCGGGAGATCGCCGCCGCGGTGAGCTTGGCGAGCCGCTCCAGCAGCAACATCCGACGGAGGGCCTCCTCCACGGACGAACCGACCGTGACCGCACCGTGGCGGTCGAGGATGCACGCCGGTGCCTGCTGCAGGGCGGCCGCGACCTCGTAGGCGAGGGCATCGCTGCCCGGATCCAGGCTCTGAACCCACGCGACACGGCCCAGCAGCTGCCGTCCCTCGGTGAGCAGGCGGCAGTCCGGCACCCGATCCGTGCCGTCCAGCGCCTGCACCTGCGGCGGATGGGCGTACACGACCGACTCGATGGCCGAGAATCGTTGGTAGATCGAGATGTGGAGCTTGCTTTCGCTGGACGCCCGGCGTGGTACCCCAGTCCAATCGAGCGGCACCACCACCATGTCCCGCGGGTCCAGCCGACCCTTGTCCAGACCGGCCGGGGTGATCAGACAGCGGCCATGATCCACCCGAGCCGACAGGTTGCCCTCGCCCGACAGAATCACTCCGGAGGATGCCAACGCGGCGCCGGCCGACACCAGTTGCAGCCGGAGCCTCCGCTGCTGCGTGTCATTCGCCCCGGTCATCGGTCGCCACCGCCACCCCGTCTAGGTCACGGCACTCCGGGCTGCAGAAGACATGATCGCCGCCCGCGGTGAGGGCGCGGGTCGCCGGGACGTAGGTGCCGCAGTGCGAGCACGCGACGAGCTGCTCCGGATCCGCCCGCTGGTCCCGGGTTCGCTGTCGTCGCTTGTCGGGATGGAACCTGCTGTAGCTGTCCGCTCCCGGGGACTCGCGCCCGAGACGTCGCCCCCAGGCGGTGGCTATTCGCCACAACGCGTAGAGCACGAGAATGATCAACAGTATCCGTTGCAGCACGTTCACCTCACCGGCACGACTCGCCACGCGACGACATCGAGCCCGCAGTATATGCCACCCGCTCTGGCAATCCGTTGAGCTTGCGGCCGAAACCTCACGGATATACCGGGAACTTCCCAAGCGGTCCGTCCACGGACAACACGTCCTCGGCACACCCGTCTCCGTTTCCGTCTCCGTATACGTATCCGAATCTCCACACAGTTTCGCAGGGCGAGCCGGATACGGAGACGGGCACGGAGACGGATACGGACACCCCCCAGCTCACGGTGAGGCATGAGGACCGCTCAAACCCGTCACTCCTCGAGCTCGGAGACCCGCTCCGCGACCCACGTGCCGGAGGCCGGCAGCCCGCTCGCGAGCTGGGTGGCCTCCCAGCTGCCCTGCAGTCTGATCGTCTCGCCGCGCACCTGGAGCCGCCCGTGGAGGATCGCCGCGAACCCCATCTGAGAGTCGACCCTCTCGAGCCGCACCTTTTCGGCAACCAGGGTTCCTCGCACCGAGCCGGTCCAATCGCCCGTCAGACGGTAGGTCCCCTGAACCAGCGTGCCGTTCAGCTGCAGGGACATGAGCCCCTCGTGTCCCCCCGGCTCCATGACGACCCTCCAGGTCCCGGAGATGGGATCTTCATCGACGCCCACCTCCTGCCGCAGGCGGCTGATCTCCCCCTCGGTGATCGCGATGGCGGCCATCCTGACCAGGATCGATCGGCGCACCTGTTGCATGGTGTGCAGGTGCATCATCAGCTCCGACTCGGCCCTGCGGAGATCCTCGTCCCTCAGCTGCAGGCTTTCCAAGCTCTCTCCCTGACGCTGCGCCTGCATCAGGTCCGCGGACTCACGTTGGAGTCGCACCCAGGCCTCCTGCAGCTGGGCCCGTTCGTCGCCGTACTGCGCCACGTCCTGGTCGAGCAACGCCTGGTCCACCTTCATCAGCTCCCGCAGGCTCTGTGTGACCGGCTGAGACGCAAACAGCGACGGCGCGAGAGCAACCACGAACATCGCGCGGACTACAGTTTTCATGCCGCCTCCCTTTGAACGAACTACGGAGCGGGCATCGCGTGTGTTGAGCATACCAATTCCGGATCCGTCCGGTGTGGGGTGCCGCCACGCCAGATGGATCCGGAATTGTCACAAAGGGAAACACTTAAACACATCGCGAGAATCAATCTGCTTCGGAAAACCTGTTTGTTCGGTTGCTTCGAGGCGGCGTGAGCTTCGTAGTGCGAATCGCGGCGCGAATCGCAAAAAAACTCGCTCGAGCACTTCACGCAGTGAATTGCATGCATAATAGTCAGCCGACACTTCCTGCAATTCACGAGGTGATTTGCAGGCGGACCGAATGGCATCGAGGTGTGAATGCGGCTCAAGCACCACAACCAGATCTTCGTCGGCATGGTGCTGGGTGTCGTTGTCGGCATGGCGCTGTGGTGGTATGCGGAGTCGGTGGCAACATCTGATCGGGAGCTGTCCGGTCTCTATCACACTGTCATGTGGGCGCTCGACCTGCTCGGGCCGACCCTGTTCATCGGTGCATTGAAGATGATCATCGCACCACTGATCCTCGCCAGCATCGTCGCCGGCGTGACCAGCTTGCCGAACATGAAGGAGCTCGGATCGATCGGCTGGAAGACACTGGCCTACTATTTTGTCACCACAACCATCGCGGTCATCATCGGACTGGTCACAGTGCTCACGCTCCGACCCGGCCACCGCGATGCATCACTTCGAATTCGCGCCGACGCAGAGTCAAAACAGGAGGTGCTTCGAGCCCAGTACCAAGGGGAATTCGGCGAGTCGGCCGTCGCCGCGAACGGTCTGCCTCGCCCTCGGTATGTCGTGTGGCTGCACGGCCAGAAACGACGCGAAGCCGGCGCCGCCGCCGGCAGTTTCGAGTCCCAGTTCGAGGCGATCAGCCGCGCGAAGGATCGAACCCCGGGTGAGATCTTCACCAACGACATCGTCCGCCCGCTGTTGATGAACCCGTTCAGGTCGTTGGCGGCCAACCCGCCCAATGCCCTCGGCATCATTTTCTTCAGCCTCTTGATGGGCATCGCGTGTACGGTCGTGGGCTCGCCGGCACAGCCGGTGGTGCGTTTCTTCCAGGGCTTGAACGGCGTGATGATGACCATCACCCACTGGCTCGTGCGGATCTCACCAATCGCGATCGGGTGCATCGTGGCGAAGCTGGTCGCCGACACCGGGCCCAAGGTGTTTGCCTCGCTCGGCTGGTACTGCGGCGCCGTCATCGGCGGTATCTTCATCCACATCATGGTGCTGCTCGCAATCTCCACGTTCCTCGGGGGCGTCAACCCATTCGCCCTGTGGCGTGGAATCCGCGAGGCCTGGATGATCGCCCTCAGCACCCGGTCGAGTGCGGCCACGCTTCCTGTGACCATCGCGAACGTCACCGAGAACCTCAAGGTGTCGCCCAAGGTGGCGAACTTTTCGCTGCCCCTCGGCGCGACCATGAACATGGACGGCACAGCGCTGTACGAGGGCGTGGCGGTGATATTCCTGATCCAGATCTACGGCGGCCTCGACGACGTCCTGATCACCATGACGGCGGTGACCACCTTCCTCATCTTCATCACCGCTGTCCTGGCGTCGATAGGCGCCGCCGCGGTACCGGACGCTGGTCTGGTCACCATGGTGATTGTCGCGAGCGCGGTCAATCTCCCGATCTACTACATCCCACTGATTTTTGCCGTCGACGCGGTGCTCGACATGTTTCGCACCTCGACCAACGTGCTCGGCGATTCGATCGGCGCCGTTGTGGTGCATCGCTTGGAGAAACACCGCCTCGGGGACGAACTCGCCGCCTCGCCCTGAGCCCTGCGCCCATGTCCGCGAAGAGCGCTCCTCATCAGAAAACAGGTCGAGTGTCAAACGTCAAGAGTGGAAGGCCGTTCAATCATCTCCGGGGAAGGGAATGGTTGACAGGGTGGAGACCTTCGACGTTGGACGCTCCACACGTGGGGGCGGAGGGAACAGCAGGAGCGGGCCGAGGTGAAGGCGCCGGGCCACCACGCACGCACGTTGTCCGCGACCTCTCCGGAGTCGGCGTGACCTGTTCGATGGTTGGATGGTGCTAGCTCTCGTCCGCAGGCTCCGGCTGGAAGTCGAGGGCCTTCCCGACGTCGGTTTCGACCTTCTCCACAGGCTTGTCGAGCACCTCGGCCACCTCGTACGCCAACAACGAACGGGCGTGATCGAACATCTTGCGCTCACGGAAAGACAGCGTCTTGCGGCCGGCGACCTCGGCCAGGCAGAGCAGGACATCGACGATCTCGTCCAGATCCCCGGTCTTGATCCGGTCGAGATTGGCTCGGTAGCGGTCCTTCCAGTTCTCCGGATCCTCGACCTCTTTCTTGCGCAGCCGCCGCATCGCCTTGTTGACGGCCTTCTTCTCGGACAGCGGCCGCAGCCCGACCAAATCGCTGTTGGTGACCGGCACCAGCACCTTCGATTCGGTGTTGAGCAGCCGGAGGGTGTAGCACTTCATGGTGCTCCCGGCCAGCTCCTCCTTGGTGATGCTCTCCACCACCGAAACGCCCTGGCTGGGATACACGACCTTGTCACCGACCTTGAACTTCATTGGCCGCCCTTCTGAGCGGTTTCATGGTAGCACGGCACGGTGGGAGAAATTATGCGCACACGACTGCAGCGCGCACGGACCTCTCGGCGACAACAAAACCAGGGGAGGACCGGGCCCCTCCGATGGTCACGAGCATCCCGCCACTCATGTGGCATACGGCGTTCGACGCATGACAGCACCGGGTCGCGACTCGAGATGCGGCCCGATTCCGAACTCCATGTTTCATCAAAATAGCCTTCAACAAACACTGTTCTCAGATTGACACCACTCCGTCCGACCCCTACATTTGACTCAAAGCCTCGCAGTTTGAGAACAGGCTCGGCAGCCCTGACCGGGTGGGGAGGAACCATGAGCGCTGTCTCGTGCCGGATCGCCCCCGTTTTCATCCTCGTCCTGTGCGGATCGGTAGTGGCTTTGTCCGCTCAGATACCCGGCGGCGTGTCACCCGGGATGGCCGATCGCATCGCCTTGACCGAGGCCAGCTGCCCCACCTTCAGCTGGCAGGAGGTGTCGGATGCGGCCGGCTACGAGCTGGTCGCGTACGCACTGCCCGACGGCGTCGAGTTCGGCGCCGTCACCTCCGCCGAGCTCGTCCCCGAGGCCGAGGTGCTGTACGCCCGGGTGCCGGGCGGCGCCACGAGCTGGACACCCGCTCTCGACCAGTGCCTGGCACCGGGCGGCTCATATGTGTGGTTTGTGCGGGGGATCTTCAATGACGAACTCGGAGACGAGATCCTGGACGACTGGTCCGACGGGCTCCTCTTCGCAGTGTCTTCCGTGCCGTCCAGCGAGGAGTTGGAGCTTGCCCTGAGGGTGCTGCAGCGGTACGTCGGCGAGGACGTCACCGCCGGCGTTGAACGCAACGAAGCGCCCGAGGCCACATCACGAACAACTCCAACAGTCTCCCTCGGAACCGCTGCGGCCCGGAAGTCAGTGCCAGTCGCGGCGACCGCCATCAGAGGGCATTTGACCGCGCCTGCCGGCGAGGTC
>JBFELO010000060.1:0-27135 GCA_041552055.1 Candidatus Sulfomarinibacteraceae bacterium
AACGCCGGCGCGCCGGATCCCTATCTGATTCGGCCGGCCGGGCCGCCGCAGCCGCTGTCGGTGCCCGGCCCTCGACTGCCGCTGGGCGTTCGTGAGGAGGTCGCCTACGTCTCCCGTACGGCCGAGGTTGCCGACGACGAGGGTCTCCTGCTGCTGACGGACGGCCTGCCCGAGGCTCGGGACGCGGTCGGGGAGCCGTTGGGGTACCAGGCCCTGGAATCGATGCTCTCCGAAGAGCCGACGGCAGGATCGCCCTCTACATGGCTGACCGGGCTCTTCGACAGGGTCCAGCGGAGGACCGGCCGCGTACCGGAGGACGACTGGACCGCGGCGATGCTGGTGCCGCGCGGAGCCGAGGCGGAACCGTGATCCTGAACCTGTCGGAGCTTTCCGACGAGCCGCTGCACGCGCAGGTTTCGCGCCAGATCCGGGCGAAGATCCTGTCCCAGGACCTGGCTGGCGGCGACGCACTGCCCTCGATCCGGCGCCTGGCCAGAGAGCAGCGGATCAGCGTCATCACCGTGCAGCGCGCGTACGACGACCTCGAGCGTGAGGGGCTGGTGCGGTCCCGCCGCGGCAAGGGGTTCTGGGTGGCACCCATCCCCAGGGGGAGGAAACAGAAGATGGCCAAGGATCGGTTTACGAACGAACTGCGGAAGCTGGTGGCGCACGCCGCCGCGGAGGGATTGAGCAAAGCCGACATGCGGCGCATCCTGGACGGGCTTCTGACGAGGGGGGTGCACTGATGAACGATCGCCTGCCGGAGACCGCTCCCGCCGCCCGCCTTTTCGGGCTGATCAAGCGTTTTCCGGGGTTTCAGCTGGGACCGATCGACCTCGCTTTGGAGCCCGGGACCGTGCTCGCCCTGGTAGGTCCAAACGGCGCGGGCAAGACGACGACCCTCAACTGCATGGCCGGCTTGCTGGTTCCCGAGGAGGGAGGCACCGAGGTGTTCGGCGCCCAAGTCCACCCGTCACGGACGGAGTACCGGCGAGACGTGGGTTACGTCGCCGAGGAGGCCGGTTTCTTCCAGCGCTGGACCGCCGGCCGCAACCTGGCCTACCTGGCCGAGCTTCTGCCCGGATGGTCGCACGACCGTGCACGCCAGCTCTCCGAGCGCATCGCGCTGCCCCTGGACAAGCCGGTGAGCAAGCTGTCACGTGGCAACAAGACCAAGCTCGCTCTGGTGGCGGCGATGGCACACCGTCCCCGTCTGCTCCTGCTGGACGAGCCGACCGCCGGTCTGGACCCGATCGTCAGAGCGGAGGTCTTGGACGTGCTGTGGGAAATCATCGAGGACGGAGAGCACGCGGTCCTCTACTCGACCCACATTCTGTCCGACATCAGCCGGCTGGCCGACGAGCTGGCCTTCCTTCGCGACGGTCAGATCGTGCTGCGCACCGGGCGGGACGAGCTGAGCGAGCGCTGGCGACGGGTCTCTTTCCGGCTGCCGGACGAGGAGGTCGAACTCTCCGGTGTGGTCGAGCACCGCCGCGTGCGCGCCGAGCATCAGGTGATTACCCGGGATGCCGAGGCCACCCTGCAGCAGCTCACCGAGCTCGGGGCCGAGGCGATGGAGGTCGCACGTATGAGCGTGGACGAGATCGCGGTACAGATCCTCAAGGAGGGGCACCATGTGGCGCGCCTTGAAAACTGAGCTCGGGTACTTCTGGCCGTGGCTGCTCGGCGGTCTGGGCATCGCCGCGTTCGTCGTGGTTCTGCTCAGTGTGTTGGTGCGGTTCCTTGAAGAAGGACAGGGTCCGCCGAGCTTTGTCATCGCGATGTTCCCGATCATCGCCGGAATGGTCGTGGCCTTCGTGGCCCAGGGGTATCGAGTCGAGGAACGGCGGGCGCGGTTGCTGCTGGCCGGGCCCCTCACTCCCCGCCAGCTCGCCGGTGTGACGGTCATGCTGCCGGTATGTTTCGTCGGTCTGGGCGTGCTCGCAGCGGCTCCGATGATCGGTCTGGCCACGTTGATTTCTGGGAAGTTCGAGCCCTCTGCCCTGCGCATGGTGGCTGGCTTTGCCAGCCAGTTCTGGGCGTATGCGCAGTTGGGGCCGCTGGCGCAGGAATCGAGCGCGGCCCGTCGCCAACGGCGCTCCACGGCGACCATCGTCGGCTGGGCGGTGTTTGTCGGAGCGATCCTGGTTCTGGCGGTGACCCAGTTCTTCATGCACTCGGTTTATGGACATATCGGGGTTGTGATGGCCGCCATCGTCGCCTTGGGACTCGCCGCGGCGCTCTATCAGCGTCGCACCGACTTCACGCGCTGAGTGGAGACCCGACCGCGCGGGAAAGCCCGGTCGCGACCTACGGGAACGTAATGCACGGGAGTAACCATGACTCGACAAGGATGACTCTGGATCACTCCGGTACCGACGCCTCGGCGTCGACCATTACCTGTAGCCAGTCGATGTCGCCCTCACTTTCCACCGGGGATGATGAATCCGACCAGCGCCAACGTACGACATGGACATCTTCGGGCACCAGTTCCGAGAGGAGGGCGGACCGGACCTCTGCCGCGGCAGGCGGCGAGAAGTAGCGGCGCGGAAGGGCGGCGAAGATCGAGGGATCGGGGTCGGGCTGCAGCTCCTCGGGGACGGGGGCCACCGCGGCCGTCACGAGATCAGGGGCCACCCAACGGCCCTCGAGCGACATCAGAGCCTGCCAGGCATCGACCGGAGGCCGCTCGAGGTGGTCGGGTCCCGGAGTGAACTCCTCCAAAGAGAGCACGGTGCCCTCCACCGAGATCGTGAGACGGGCGGGGAACGGGTCGTAGACGAGACGGGTCAGCTCGTTGAGCGAGTATGCTTTTCCCTGTGAGACCACGAGTGCATCCGAGACGGCCTCCATCGCATCTTTGACCAGTGCCAGTAGGTCTTCCTCACGAGAATCGAGGACACCGGCAGGCCCATTATCCCCGTGCTCGTCGAAGATTTGTGCGAGACACGGCACCGCGCGAGTCGGAGATTGGTCAAGGTACTCGTACAGGTCGATCACGGCCTCGAAGTAGATGGCGAGCTGCTCCGACCACTCCAGAAGTCTGCGTTCCACGTCGTCACGCTGCCGTGAGGTGGCCCGAGACCCACCCGTCGGGAACAGCTGGAGTTCAGCCGTTGGACCGTTGGCGAACAGGCTGCCGGTGAGGCCGTCGGCCTCGAGCAACCGGGCGACCTCGTCGAAGGATGGGAGTACCACGCTGTGGATCGATCGCCTGACTTCGCCACGGACCCGTTCTAGGCTCGTGTGCTCGGCCAGCGGATCGAGAGTCTGGAATCGTTGACTCCAGGGGTCTAGATCGTGTTCGAGGTCGGCACGGGCATCGTCCATGCGGTCTTCGAGTTCGACGTTGTCTTCGGCGCGATCGGGCTCCGCCACCTGTTGCAGGGCGGTTACCACGATCGCTCCGTGGCTGGTGAAAACGAGGTGCAGGTGGTCGCGCACGGGTTCGTCGAAGCAACCGATGAGCGGGAGGCAGAGCAGGGCGATCAGGGTTGCACGCGCGCGTCGCATGAGTGACCTCCCGAAGTCAGGTTGATTGTCGCATGGGGGTAGGGGAGCAGGGAACGTCCGAGTTTTCCTGGTGTCTTGGGGTGTTCGACCGACATTTCCTCGACGGTGCGGTGGTGGAAGACGGAGGTGCTGTAATCCGTGATCGTGCGGCCTACCCTGAATCGAAGCCAGCCTGAAGAGTACACGTGGGGTGCCTCGTTTCGCATTGAAGCAATGCAACAATGGTGAACGTGGCGCCGCCCACGACCCGAGAAATCTCTCGTCGGCAAGGAGGCAGACGAATGATCAACAGGACTCTCGTGCTGGCGGTCATCGGATACACGCTCGTGCCGACCGGTGGCCTCGCCTGCACCGACATCGTCGTCGGCAAGGAGGCTTCGGTCGACGGCTCGGTGATCACTTCGCACACCGGGGCCGCCCCCGACTGCCGAGTGCACGTGGTGCCCGCCCAGACCCACCAGCCCGGAGCCATGGCTCCGGTCTACTTCGGCATGCTGGAAGCTACGGTGCCGTTCAAGACCTACGGCGAGGTCATCGGTCACATCCCGCAGGTCGAGCGGACCTATCGCTACTTCCACTCGGCCTACTCGCACATGAACGAGCACCAGCTCGCGATCGCTGAAACCACCATGGGCCAGCGCAAGGAGCTGGATGCCGACCGCGAGGAGGGTGCCAGGCAGATCATGACGATCGAGCAGGCCCAGGCGTTTGCCATGCAGCGTTGCAGGACCGCACGCGAGGCTATCGGACTGATCGGGTCGCTGGTCGAGCAATACGGTTTTCTCCCCTCCGCCCACGGCTCCGAGGCGCTCGCCATCGCCGATCCGAACGAGGCGTGGGTCATGGAGGTCTTTGCCGTCGGTCCGGACTGGGACCCTGAGAGCGGCGAGCTGGGTGCCATCTGGGCTGCTCAAAGAGTCCCGGACGACCACGTCACGGTCGTGCCCAACTGGAGCGTTATCAAGGAGGTCGATCTCGGCGACCCGGACAGCTTCCTGGCATCTTCCAACTACATGCAGGTCGCGATCGACAACGGATGGTACGACCCGCAGGGCGGTCGGCCGTTCGTATGGCAGGATGCCTACTCTCCGCCGGTCACCGGCGAGTGGGCGATCAACCGGCTGTGGCTCTTCTACTCGACGGTGGCTCCTTCCCTCAAAGAGTGGCCCGACCGCACCCTGGACAAGCCGTTTGCCGGCTACGATGCCTACCACCACCCGATCGAGCCGCTGTCCTTCTACCCTTTTTCGGTCAAACCGGAGAAGAAGCTGTCAGTCCAGGACGTGATCCGATTCCAGCGATCGGTCTTCGAGGACACCATCTACGACATGTCCGCCGACACCGATTGGCTGGTCCCGGACGAGGAGGGCAAGCTGGTCAAGAGCCCCCTCGCCACACCGTTTCCGACCTCGCACCTCCGTCAGCTCCTCGACATCACCTGGCACCGCAACGTGTCCAAGGGCGGTTATGGCATGGTCGCCCAGCTCCGCTCCTGGCTGCCGGATGCCATCGGCGGCGTCTACTGGCTGTACCTCGACAACCAGTACGTCAGCACCTACGTGCCGATCCACGCCGGGGTACAGGAGATCTCTCCCTACTACCAGACCTACGACCCGGAGGCGTTTTCCGAAGACTCCGCGAGGTGGTTGATCGACTTCGTGGACAATCTGCTCTACCTGCGCTGGCAGGAGGCGATGGAGGACGTCAGGGCCGAGCGCGACCCGCTCGAGGACTCGTTCTTCGCCACCCAGGAGGATATCGAAACGAGGGCCCTCGACATCTACCAGAAGTCACCGGAGGAGGCCGAAAAATTTCTCACCGACCACGCCCGCGAGTGCATGGAGCAGGTCGTCGAGCTCTACCGCAAGCTCCGCAACCAGCTGATCACCAAGTACACCAACAACCACGAGTGGTTGTGATTGTTCCACAACTGTCACGGATCACCTCCGCACGACCGATGCCGCCACCTACACGTCGCGATGTGCAAACATGATCAGTGGCACCCTCTTCGGGCACCCCCTGTGCAGCCTTTACTCATCTGCCTCCCCACCGGGATTTGGAGAAACCGTCAACCCCTCCAATCCCGCCTTCGCCAACCCCTCCATCAGATGGTCGGTCAATCCGGGAGTGTATCCGTGGCGCTCGATCAGCTCCTGCCGAATGTCCCCGACGGGTCGCGACCACAGAGTGCGCATTTCCTCGAGCGCCTGGACGGCGTCGTCGGGGCGACCGAGCTGCCCGCGGGCTGCGGCAACGAACAGCGGGCCGCGAAAGTCCGGGCCCAGGTCCATGGCCCTCGCTTCGGCCAATGCTTGTTCGTATCGACCGTGGTGATAGTGATCGTAGAAGGCTCCCATCATGATCCAGCTTGGTGGATTGGGGGAGAGCGCGATTGCTTTTCGCACCAGCGGCAGGCCGCGCTCGAAGTCCTCCTGCTGGGTGAGGTAGAGGCCGAGGACGGACAGCCACAGGGCGTTGTTCGGGCTGAGATCGATCGCTCGACGCCCCTCGATCATGGCGAGATCGTGCTCACCACTGAATGTGTGGATCAGCGAGAGGGCGCCGTGAGCCACGTGGCTGGCGGTGTCGAGCTGCACGGCCTCTTCGGCCAGCTCGTGGGCCCGGTCGAGGGCATCGTACTCATCGGTGCGCTCGTTCCAGCGGTGGTGATACTCCTCGCCATACAGATAGGCAAGCCAGGCCAAACCATCGACGTAGTCGGTGTCGGTCTCGATCACACGTTCCAGGCAATCTCGCGCCGCAAGGTGGTTTTCTTCGGTGTGGACCTGCAGGTACTCGTAGGCGCGCAAGACGCAATCGTAGCTGTCGAGGCTTGCCGGGGCCTTGCGCCTCGCGGCAGGCAACCCGGCCCGAGTGAGGGCACCGTAGGATCCAGCGATCGCGTTGACCACCTGTCCGGTCAATTCGTCCTGCAAGTCGAACAGATTGCTTGCCGTCAGGTCACGTTCGTAGTTGGAGCCCCACACCAACCGCCCGTCGTGGGAATCGGACAGTTGCACTCTAAGCCGGATGCGCTGTCCCGTTTTACGAACGCTTCCCTGCAACACGTAGCGCGCATCGAGAGAAGCTCCGATCTCGCGGACGTCGACATCGCTGCCCTTGTACCGAGCCGTCGAGCTGCGGGCGATCGTGGACAGTTCGTTGTAGTGAGAAAACTCGGTGATGATGTCCTCTGTCAAACCGTCGCTGAAGTACTCCTGATCAGGATCGCCACTGGCGTTGGCAAAGGGCAGCACAGCGATCGACGGTCCGTTCGACCGGGATTGTTGCGTGAGAACGTCAGCACTGGGAGCTGGATTCGTGACATCACGTGATGGCTGGTGTTCCGCGGATTTTCGAAGCACGATCGTGATGAGAACCATGGCGATGACCACCGCGACCGCAGCAAACACGCGGCTCCAGCGTCGCTCCAGGCCCTGGACTTCGGATGACGACATTCCGGCGACCCGGTCGGCAAACGAATCGCGCCTCAAGCGCTTGAGATCTGCGCATAGATCGGCGGCGCTCTGATATCGCAGAGCAGGGTCCTTCTCCAGCGCCTTGTTGACGATCTGTTCCAATTCGGCCGGGACCGCCTTATTGAGCTCCATCGGCGCGGTCGGCGCTCGGTTGAGAATCGCATCGAACACCGCCGCGGAAGAGGTACCCTCGAAGGCGCGGCGGGCGGTGATCATCTCGTAGAGCACCACGCCCAGCGAGAAGATGTCTGTTCGGTGGTCGAGCTGCTTGCCAAGGGCCTGCTCGGGCGACATGTAGGAGATCGTGCCGACCACGGACCCCGGAGTGGTCATGTCCAGCTTCGTTTGAGTCTCGTCGTCCTCACCGGGCTCGAACGCCGCGCCGGCCGAGAGTTTGGCCAGGCCGAAGTCCAGCATTTTGGCGCGCCGAGCATTCGATCCCTCACCGGCCACGAAGATGTTCGCCGGTTTGATGTCGCGGTGGATGATTCCCTTGTCGTGGGCGGCGGTGAGGGCGTCGGCAATCTGGATCGCGAGGTCGATTGCGTCCTCGATCTCCATCGGTTGACCGCCGATGTGCTGCTGCAGCGACCGACCCTCCAGCAGTTCCATGACGATGAAGCGTCGTCCTTCCCACTCACCGATGTCGTGGATCGAACAGATATGAGGATGGTTGAGCGCCGAGGCTGCGCGAGCCTCGCGCAGGTGGCGATCAACAGCTAGCGCATCCCCGGCCCGTTCTTCCGGAATGAACTTCAACGCGACGCGGCGATGGAGGCGGGTGTCCTCGGCCTTCCAGACGACGCCCATCCCGCCCTCGCCGATCTTCTCGATCAGGCGGTAGTGCTGCACGGTCTGTCCGGACGAGATGGGCACGCTGTTCCCCGGGTCTGTTCCACTGACGCCAAAATCCATTCGCGGGATCTTCTGATCTCAACCCGGGCCGTGACCGATTCCATTCCGGAAACTCGGGTGCGGAGCAGGTACCGAGGGGGTCATGCGCCCAGTGTCAGCCCGACCGGCCTGCCACTTGACGGCCGCAGCCGATGGGGTCGGAGGGAGTGGAGAGGTTGCCAGGTTTGCGCTTCATGCGCATTCGGGCGCTGTACGTGTGCCAGGTCCGAGGATGAAGTCTTCTCCGACCTCGGATCGAACTCAGTGCGCGGGCGATCGCTCGTTACGGTTTTCGATCACGCGACATCGCGACGCCGCTCGACAGGCATGGGGCCTCCGTCACTCGTTGGCCGAACCACTTGCTGAAAATGGGGCGAGAGGATTCCGAGTTCAGCGACCGCCTCGACGCTCCCGAGCGAGCGATCTCGAGCCCCGATGAGGGCAGTGCAACAATGCGGAACGTGGCACCCTACCCAGCATCCAGACACCACCGGGCAACCAATGGCTGGACGTCCGCATCTCATATTAAGATGTCGCACCAGGGTCGAAGTCCGTAGCGGCCGGATATCGGCCCACGAAGGCCCGGAAGGAAGCTCCGTGTATCGCAACACTCCTGCCGACGTGAAGTTTGCCGTTCGAATGATGAAAAAGAAGCCCGGTTTCACCGCAGCGGTGATCGTGACCCTGGCCATTGGAATCGGCGCGACAACGGCCATGTTCGGGACGATTCACGCTGCGCTCCTGAGCAGCCTCCCCTTCGATGAACCCGATCGGCTGGTCATGGGCAGGGCCACGTTCGATGGCCAAATCAACCCCTGGGTCTCCGGATATGACTATTACGATTATCGCGATCAGAGCGTGTCCTTCGAGTCCTTGTCCGCATTCATGTTCGGCGGCCGCGTTTCGATACTCGCTGGCGCCGAGCCGGCGCTGGTGGACAGCGCCTTCTGCACCTGGGATCTCTTTCACACCCTGCGGACCAGGCCGGCCGCAGGCCGGCTCTTCATGGCCGCCGAGGGCGTGGAGAATGGTCCCAATGTCGTCATGGTGAGCCACGCCTACTGGCAGAGGAGTCTCGGGGGAGCCTCAGATGTGGTGGGCAGCCCGCTCATCATGAACGGTTCCCCATCCACCGTGGTCGGAGTCCTCCCAGCCGGATTTCACTTCTTGACCGATGCGGATATCTGGCAATTGACCTATCGAAACGGGCCCGGGGCCGAAGCCCGTAGGTGGCACAATCTTCTTCTCGTTGGGCGACTCGAGCCGGACATCTCGGTGCGGCAGGCCCAGGCCGAGGTGGACACCATCTCCGATCGCCTGAGGCGCCTGTATCCCGACAGCAACGAAGGGAAGGGACTCGCCGTGACCGGGCTGCACGAGGCATTGGTTGAAAACGTGCGCCCAAGCCTGCTGATGCTCATGGGTGCCGTTTCCCTGGTGCTGCTCCTGGCGTGCAGCAACGTCGCGGGGCTGCTCTTGGCGCGGGGTCAGGGACGTCTCACGGAGATCGCCGTCCGCTCGACCATGGGAGCGTCGCGACGGCGGCTGGTGCGCCAACTCCTCACCGAAAGCACGCTCATGGCCCTTGTCGCAGGTGCGGCCGGCGTTGTGCTGGCTATTCTGTTCCAGGGAATTCTGATCCGTCTCCTTCCCCTCGGTGAGCTCGGGATCACCCGTCCGGCGGTCAGCGCGCCCGTTCTCCTCTTCGCCCTCGTTGTGTCCGTTGGCACGGGCATCCTCTTCGGCCTGGTGCCGGCGCTCCAGGGTACGATCGTCGACCCGTCGCAACAGCTCAAGACCGGCACCCGAGCGACCTGGGCCCAGCGCGGGTCCATGCTTCGCAACGGCTTCGTAGTAGCCCAGGTTGCGATCTCCATCCTCTTGTTGATCGGAGCAGGGCTGTTGATCCGCAGTCTGGCAACTCAGATGCGCATCGACCCGGGCTTCGACCCCGAGAATGTATTGACAGCCGGTGTCTGGCTTTCTCAAAGTGACTATCCGAATCCAGAGGAGCGGACTTCCTTCTTCGAGTTGCTGGTCGAGGAGATCCAGGCACTGCCCGGCGTGGACTCCGTCGGCCTCGTCAACCGGCTCCCGGTCATTCACCGGGGAGGCAATATCTATCTGTATACCGAAGACCAGCCGCCGGAGGACCGGCAGGCGAGCTTCGCCCGATCGGCAGATTTTCGTATTGTGACCCCCGGCTACTTCGAGACGATGGGCATACCGTTTCTGGCGGGCCGCGACATCGCAGCACCCGATTCTCCGGACTCCCCCAGGGTGATGGTCATCAGTCAATCGCTGGCGGAGCTGTTCTTTCCAGATCAAAACCCCCTCGGCAAAAAGCTACTCGTCGACATGGGTGAGCTGATTGCACATGAGGTGGTGGGGGTGGTCGGCAACGCTCGACTGGGCAGGGTCACGAGCGATCCGTTCCACGCCATGTACATGTCGTACTCTCAGAACGCGAGTGCAAGGATGCAGCTGGCCGTCCGGAGCCTCGGCGTACCGACGGCTCTGATAGCCCCGATCAGGGAGATCGTCAGATCGAAGGGCACGAACATCGCACTGGCCGACCCGGCGACCATGAAATCGATCATCGACGGCACCCTTTCAGATTATCGAGTCATCACGACGGCACTCGGTCTGCTCTCCTTCATCGCGGTACTTCTGGCGCTGTTGGGTCTCTACGGCGTGCTCGCCCACTTCGTGAGCCAACGGCACCAGGAGATCGGAGTCCGCATGAGCTTGGGAGGCACTGCGCGGCAAGTGGCGAACCTCGTACTGGCGCGTGGAATGGTACTGGTCGCCATCGGGGTCGCTGTCGGCCTGGTCGCATCGTACTGGGCCACGAGTCTCGTTCAAAGGTTGCTGTTCGGCGTCGAGTCGACGGATCCGTTGACCTTCCTCACGACCGCTCTGGGTTTTGTGGTCGTAGCCACGATCGCCTGTCTGGTGCCCGCCCTGCGCGCGACCCGGGTCAATCCGGTCATTATCATGAAGGCCGAATGACGTGGGGATTGCATGAACACATGGGTGCCACGTTCCGCATTTGGAGTGCTTTCATCACACGAAGGTCCGGCCGCGTTCGGAAGACCGCTGGGTGAGACGCACGACCCAAACCCAAACCGCCTCCATGGATTGGCCCCGAGTTCGGGCAAGCCACGCGTCATCGACAACGCCTTCTGATGGGTGGCACCCCAGCTCGATCACGGAGGCGGAACTCGATGAGGGGGTCGCCATCAACGACCGCGCCCTGACACACGTCGAGATGAACGCCCAGGCTACCTTGAACCGAGGCGGCTCATCGCGGCAGGCGGACCAGCGCGTCGCCCAGTCCGGCGAGGTACACCGGTCCGTCGCCAGGTGTGAGGATCAGCCCGGTCAGCAGACCCGGCAGCGGCGCCCACAGATCGGGGGTCAACAGCTCGAGCCGAGGCTCTCCAGCCGTCCCACGGCGTTGCCACTCGGCCACGGTGCGATCGTTGTCGGGGCTGCCCGCGCGAAACACCGATGTGGCCTGCCCGTTGGATGGATTGACGACGACGATTTCGTTGCGGAGCGGAGAGACCACCCACAATCGTCCGGCGTCATCCAATTCGAGGTTGTCCGGAGTGACGATGTCGGCAATCACGCGGCGGTCAGACAGTTCTCCGGTCGCGATGTCGACACGGAACGCGTCGACCCGGTCGCACCCCGTCTCGGATAAATAGAGGTGCCCCGTCTTCTCGTCGATCACGAACCCGTTGGCAAAATACAGGTCGCTCACCATACGGACTGGCGCCGGCAGCGGGTCGCCTGGCGCCGTCGGCGCGATCCTGAACAGGGCGCCGTCCAGCACCGACAGGTCGACTGCGGCAAACATCCTGGCCTCGGAATCCGGTCCGGCGTTTTCAGTGGACTGGGTGAACCACAGCGCGCCGGTGCGGTCGCGGCGTGCAGCGTTCACGCCAAATTGGTGCTGGTAGACGAGTTCGGTCGCCTCGCTCGCGATGTCTACCCGGTAGATGGCCCCGGTGAAGATATCGGCCACGAGCACATGCGCGCCGTCCGGCTCGAGTGACACACCGTTGGGCCCGCCGGCATGGGCGGGAGGATCGTGCACGTAGCCTGCCTCGGCAAACCGGCCGAACGGCCGGGTTGTCCCATCCTGAGCGATCAGGCGCAGCCCGTGGACCTGATCCGCCACGAGCAGCCTCCCGTCGGCGGTGGCTACACCGTCCTCGGGTCGCACAAGCGACCGATCGGCTGGAAAGATCATCGACTCGTCGAACGACCAGGTCGGAACCGTGGCAGCCTCGCGTAAGGGGGCTGGAGAACACGACCACGCCGCGACGAACACGGCTAGAACGGATGCCAACCGGCGCATGGGAATACCTCGCCGGGGATCTTGACACAGGAGCCCGATGGCGTCGAGAGTCTGCTCGATTGGCTGAGCTGGTGCCACCCATCACGACTCTCACATCGTTCCCACTCTGGACAACCTACTTTGTGACAGCGGCGATGGTGACAATCCTTCTCACTGTCAGAGCCGGGCTCCCGTGACAGACGCTGCCGACTCAGGGTTCGTAAACGCCTTGAAGAACCAAACGTCCATACGAGGTGACCACAATGAATCTCGAACCGTGCCGCACGTCGTTGAGAGCGCTTTTTGTTCTGATGATCACCCTGAGTTTCGCTGGCCCGGCGGCCGCCCAGACCAAGGTCGAGGTCGTCGGCGTCGCCGATGTCAGGGTCCCGAAACCCATTCCGCACTCCGAGCTGTTGGTGTTCCGCAACATCGCCGTGTCACCAACGAAAGGATGCGGTACCGGAACCATGACCCCTGTCGGTCTCGTCCCGGCCGAGGGTTACACAAGCGTCATGCTGAGTTTGGCGGTGGATGGCATCACCAGCGGCGGCAGCGTCACCGCGTTTCTCGTTCCCACCGAGAAATTCGTCTCCGATGCTTCAGATGACGGGGAGATTCTCTTTCCCCTCGCGGCCAAGGTGTCCTTCAGCGGCGACGAAAGGGTCAAGGGGTCCCTGCCCTTTGAACACCAGGTGGCCTTTCCCGAGTACGCCGTCTATCTGTCCAACGACAGTGATCGTTCGGTCAAGGCTCAGTTCTTCGTCTATTTGAGGCACTGACAGCCGCAGAGTTCCCTCTGCCGCCACCACGAGCTGAACAACTGCCGGACATTTCCGTGCTGATTGACGCCGTGGTGCGACGCTCTCGAGCTCAGTTTTCTTCTCCTCGACCTGACGGCGTACGCCTCGTACTCGTCCTCAGGCCGACGCAGCCGGCGACACCGATGAGAGTTCCAATTCGAGCATCACCTGGGCCGTCTTGTCACCTGCCTGCACCTCGAATCTGTTGATGCCCTTTTGCCCTCGGAGCATGCCCGGTCGCCGTCGTTGGGCGGTTTTGGAAGGCCCTCAAAGTTGGTGGCAACGAAATTTCCCGTTTCGTTGATCTGTTGCTGTAGCGAGTCTTGAACAGCCGGAAGTGTAAGACGTGTATCACGCTGCAAACACGTCGGATGGATCGGTTGACACCAGAGGGAGAGAGTGCACACATGGATAAGAAAAGAACCATCGTCATCGCCTGGTTGATCACCATAGGTCTGGTCATGACCGCGGTCGTGCCCGTTGTGGCACAGGAGGTCGAAACAGCAAACCTGTTGTTTGAAGCCGATTTCGTAGGCGAGGAAATCACGATCATGCTGCCGGGGGACGTGCCGCTGGTCATGGTGAGGATCCCCGCCGGGACATTCCTGATGGGCTCACCGGAAGGGGAGCGAGGGGACGTCTTTGAAAACGAAACGCAGCACCAGGTGACGCTCACGCAGGACTACTACTTGGGGAAGACGGAGGTCACCCAGCAGCAGTGGGAGGCGGTGACTGGAACGCCGATGCGGATGGAGTGCGGCGACGATGGTGTGGGTGATGATTACCCGGTGTACTGCGTGACGTGGGACAGAATCGCGGGGCCCGAGGGGTTCGTCGAGAAGTTGAATGAGCAACAGGGGACAACGAGTTTCCGGTTGCCTACAGAGGCAGAGTGGGAGCGGGCGGCCCGGGCGGGGACGACGACGCGGTTCTCGCACGGCGACGTGCTCGAGTGCGGCGACGACTGCGAGGCGTGCGCGGAGCACGAACCGTTCATGTGGTGGTGCGGCGACGACTCGCCCGATGGTCCGAAGCCCGTCGGTCAGAAGCAAGAGAACCAGTTTGGGTTGCGCGACATGCACGGGAACATATTCGAGATCGTCAACGATCTGTACGGTGATTTTTCCGGCGATGCCGTCACGGATCCAACGGGACCGGCGGAAGGCTTTGACATCGTCATCCGGGGCGGCAGTTGGGAAAACGAGGCGTGGCTCAACCGCTCCGCGGTTCGGATCAGCTCCTCGCCCGACGATCGCGCTCAGAACAACAGCGTTGGATTCCGGCTTGCCGCCACCGCAACCGACGAGTTGGCCTTCGCCCATCGTTCCTTTTTTCCCGCAGTTGCCGTGGCGGCAGGTGCGGAAGGCGCTTTCTTCCAGACCGACATCGACCTCAACAACACGGCACCGACCGAAGGCAAGACGGTCGATATGGATGTGCAGTACGAGCTCTGGTGGCTGCCGCGTGGTGAGGACAACACGGACTCCGTGAAGTCGGAACCGTTCACGCTTGCCGCGGGGCACAGCGTACGGATCGAGAACGTCCTCACCGAGATCTTCGGTCTCGAGCCGGACGAGGTGGGCGCGCTCGCGATCGCGGCCTCCAGCCCGTACCTGATCGGGATGTCCAGGACCTACAACATCCCCGCGGCAAAGGCCGCCGGCACCTTCGGCCAAGCACTTCCGGCTGTGCACGAGGACGAGCTGATTCAGTCCGGCGACACGCAGCGCATCATCTTCATGAGCGAGAACGCCGACTTCCGGGCGAATCTCGGCTGCGTCAACGGCACCGACATGACGATTCGGGTCCTGATTGACCTGTACGATGCGAGCGGGTCGCTGCTCGAGACCAAGACGATGAACCTCGGGCCGTGGTCCAACAAGCAGATCAACCGGATCTTCAGCGCTTACCAGCCGGTCAACGGCTACGTGGACGTGCGCAGCAACACGGAGGACGCGAAGTACTACTGCTACGGTTCGGTACTCGACAACGTAACCTCGGACCCGACCAGCATCCTGGCACAGACGCCTTCGTCCGGGACGCGGTACTACGTGCCGGCGGCGGCACTGGCGGCCGGCGCCGAGGGCGCTTTCTTCCAGACCGACGTGGACGTCAACAACTCCGGCATCGACACGTCGTACGTGTTCATGTGGCTGCCGAGAGGCGAGGACAACTCGTCACCCGCACAGTCGGATTCGTGGAATCTCGACTCGGGGATGAGCGCACGATACGAAAATGTGCTGTCCGAGGTCTTTGCGGCAGAGCCCGACGTGGTGGGAGCCCTCGGCCTGGAGTCGGTGAGCGAGAACTTGCTGTCGATGAGCCGGACCTACAACGTTCCCCCCGGCGAGGCCACGGGGACCTTCGGGCAGGCGCTGCCGGGGATCCAGGAGGGCGACATGATCGGCGCCAACGAACGCCGGCGGATCATCTTCCTGTCCGAAAACGATGATCTGCGGGCCAACGTGGGGTGTGCCAGCGGGTCCGGTGTGTCGACGCAGATCACGATCGAGCTCTTCAGCGCCGACGGTGAGTCTCTCGCAACGAGGAACATGCAGCTCGGGCCGTGGTCGAATAAGCAGCTCAATCGGATCTTCAGCGACTTCAGCCCGGTCAACGGCTATGTCGATGTTTGGTCGGAGACCGAAGGGGCTCTGTTTTACTGCTACGGCTCGGTGCTCGACAACCTGACCTCGGACCCGACCACCATTCTGCCGCAGTGACAATCAACGAGGTGCACGCCCGATCCGGGGTTGCACCCTCGTATTGGTGCCATAGGAGCGTCAGGTATCAGGACGTTCGGAAGTTGGACGAGTCATTGTTTTTGTGAGGTGCGCGGCACGCGCTTACCAGTTGGTTCGCGGTACGCGACGTGACAACTAGCGGCCCGTCCGCGCACAGCTCCAGCGCCCCGGAGCCCTCCGCGCTCTCATCTGCTCACCACGTCCACCAGATTCACCATCGCCCCGGGCGCAACATCGTGGTTTTTCACCACCACGCCGTCCGGACCGTGAAAGTGCAGCTCCGCCGAGACCGTCTCCGTGCCCACGCCGAGTAGCCCGAGATCGGACTTCCAGAAGCTGTCATTGATGCCGCCGGCGTGGCTCACCACGGGCATCCAGTAGCCCCCCAGGCACTCGGTGGTGCCAGCAGAAACCGTGATGGTCCTGGTCACCGAGTCGGTACCCACATCGTTCGCCACTTCCAGGCTGACGTCGGAAAGGCCCGCTTCGGCATGAGTATGCACCGGGTCTTGCAGCTCGCTCGAGCGACCATCGCCGAAATCCCACGACCACGATGTCGAGTCGTCCGACGAGGTGTCGAAGAACTGGACCTCTTGTTCTGCGGGCGGCGTTGGCCTGTTTCGAGCACAGTCTCCGCCGCCAGCTCAGACCAGGCGGCGCATTCCGAGCCCGGCGAGCAGCGCGACCGTGATCAGGAGACCAACGGTTGTGAGAGTGGGGATTCCGGGTGCGCTGGGCGTCAACGGTGTGAAATCGATGATCAACTCTGGTCGTCCGGCCGAATCGGGGTTTTCGCGAGACAGGAATCGCTTTGCAGTGCGCGCCTCGGTCTCATCGCCGCGCACCATCCAACCGAAGTTCGCGGCCGGGTCGTCGAGCCAGGACTGCACTCGAGCAACCATCTCCGGCGTCGAGCCCCAGGTGTAGGAACCGACAGATCCGACGGCAACGAAAGCGTCCGGTGTCGGTGCGATGTCGCCGCCGGCCGTGGACCAGGTCGAGGTGTCGAAGAAGCGGTGAATCCAGGTGGCGTCTCCGCTTGCGGCGGGGGCGCCGCCACCCTCCTCGCTCGGAGCGTCGGACGCACCCTCTCCCCAGTCGGCGAGAACTCCGTACAGGGCCACATCTGTGGCTCCGGCCACGGTGCGGTTCATGGACAGGTACAGCTGCACGGAGTTGACAGTCGAACCGGCGGGAAGCGCCGCGGCCACGTCAAAAGCCAGCACGGCGCGTCGTACCAGTCCGCTGGCGGTGGTTCCAGTGAACACGAAGTCCCCGGAGCCGTTGCCGAGTGCGCCAACAGGGTCCTCGTACAGGGTCGTGTCGAGCGCAGGTGTGAGCACCGCGACGTCTGCCACGGCCGTTGTCGCGGTCCACAAACATGCGGCGAGCAGCGCACAGCTCGTCGATGACTTCATCCAGACCTCCGAGGACGTGTCTACCGGGCAGTCATAACATCCGCAGGCCGCCGCTGATTCCTGTCACGGAAAGCGATTCAACTCTGGCAGGCCAACGACCGCCTTCGCCCCTCCTCACCCCCGA
The DNA here is from genome assembly GCA_041552055.1 of Candidatus Sulfomarinibacteraceae bacterium. Taxonomy (GTDB): domain Bacteria; phylum Acidobacteriota; class Thermoanaerobaculia; order Thermoanaerobaculales; family Sulfomarinibacteraceae; genus JBFELO01. Next base: position 17,324 of record JBFELO010000060.1, read on the forward strand.
ACGTGCGTCACTGGCGTTCGCACCATGTGCCACATCGCGGAGTTGATCATCAAGCCGCTCGCAACGGGAGCCACTTTCGCATTGGCTGAACTGTGTCGATCGCTCGAAGTCCACGACGAGCTCGGGGGTGTTTGCGGTAGCTCCATCCACAAGCCAACAACTGAGTAATTGTGACCGTGGCAGCGATTAGAATCAGCGCCGTTGCCAGCGTGACACTCGTCGCTCGGGTGGGTCACTCGCCGCCCTTGACGTGACGCTGGTAAAAGCGACGAGCCTTGGCCCGATTGCCGCATTCAGCCATGTCGCACCACCGCCGGCTCCGGTTGCGGCTCTCATCGAGGAACATCCAGGAACAGCTGTCGGAACTGCACTCCTTGACCCGATCGAGCAGATCAGAAACCAAGAGGTCCGCCGCTGACAGAACGATCGGCCAGAGGAGTTCCTCGAGGTGTTTTCCATCTCCCACGACGATCCACTCGACGCCATCCTCGGAGGGCATCAACCGAAGCTGGGACAGCACCTCCGCAAGCTCGCGATTCATGAGCGAAACGTCGTCGCTCGCCGGCCGTTCGTTCCTCACGACTGCGGAGAACACCCCGTAGAGTGCCTCGCGGAGTTCGCGTGCCCGGAGCAGGAAGTCATGTCCGGGCACATCCTCGGAGGGCGCCTCCGGCGTGACGCGATACGCCTTTGCGATACCTTCAGGGACGACGAGCCCATGTCGAGAAGCCCACTCGAAAAATAGGTCGAGGTCCTCCAGCCGATCTGGAGGATCGTTCCGCAACTCGCCCTCGGTGTTGATGAAATCGAGGCACAGCCGAGCGTCTGCAACACCCAATCCTGAGGTGCGGAGTGTTGAGTTCCTCTTAACCACTAAAAAATCCTTGACAGGTTATAACACACCTGATACGATTCCAACCGTCAAAACTATTATAGATGGTTAAAAGACACAAAACAAGAGACAGGCTCACTTTCACATCTTCGGGAGGCCAAGCCATGACGAGAGATCCGAGGAACTTCGCCGGCATCGCAGCCGTATTGTTGGCTTCTGCGATTTGGGGTGGCTCGTTCGTCCTTGCCAAGTTCGCCATGGTCGAGCTTCCGGTTCCGCACGTCGTCCTCTATCGCTTCCTCTTCGCCGCTGTGCCGATGCTTCCGTTTCTGCTCCGCAGCCGGTCGCAGATCGCTCGCAAAGACATTCCACTGTTCCTTTTGACCGGGTTTCTCATGGTGCCGGTGACGATCTTTCTTCAATTCGTCGGCCTCGAGCTGGCGGGCGCCACGAGCACCGCGTTGATGGTCGGGGTCGGCACACCGCTATTGGCGGTCGCTGGCGTGATCTTCGAGAAGGAAGTGCTCGGAAGACGAGGGTGGAGTGCAGCGGGGTTGTCGAGCGTCGGTGTCGTGCTCCTGGTCGGTTCGCCGGGAGAAGGAGACAACTGGATCGGCAGTCTTCTCGTATTCGCTTCGATCGTCATCTCGGTGGTCTGGGTGCTCACCAGCAAGCGACTTGTCCAGCGCTATCCGGCGTTCTTCGCCACCGGCTGGATCATTGTCTTTGGAACTGGGTTCCTGATTCCCATCTCGTTGCTCTGGTCAGGCGCGCCGAGGCTCGATCTGTCCGGTACCGTATGGGTCAGCTTGGTCGGGCTCGGAGTCGGCTGCACGACCTTTGCCTATGCAATGTGGAATTGGGGGGTCTCGCGAATCGGTGCCGCCTCGGCCGGGATCTACCTCAACCTCGAGCCGATGACAGGCGCCCTCCTCGGCATCGTCATACTGGACGATCCTGTCAACATAGGCATTATCACCGGCGGTGGGTTGATCCTGACGGCGGCGATGATGACCTCAACGGCAGCGCAGCCCGGCGCAGTTCCCGAACGCGAGATGCTCTCCCTCTCTCCGCTTGCCGCGGACTGGGGACCTGGCACCAATGTGCCGTGCCTGGAGGTTGGAGCTGAACCGGCCAGAGTCGGGGTCGTCCCTTTCAGGGCGACGATCCCGAGCTAGCTGAGTCGATCCGGCAAGAATGCCAGGACAGCGAGTGAGTGATCTGGCGGAAGAGAGGAACCTGCAGGGTGGGGGTGAGGTGGGACACGGCAGCGTACGGCCGTCAGCCGGCGAGGTCGAGTTGCGAAGATGTGTGAGGGGGACAATGTCGCAGCTACCGACGGCAATGCAACGATGCGGGACGTGGCACCCCGGGGAATGCTAGGAATCTGAGGAGAAATGCATTGGCACGGTCGTGGCATCGTTCGTGTTGTTGTCGAGCACGGAGGCGTAGGCGAACACGCCGTCGCCCGACAGGACATCGACTTGTGCCCAGGCAGCGTCGAGGTCCTCACGGCCGACGCGGTTGAAGAAGGGACGGTATTCCTGCTGCCACTGTCCGGGCTCCAGGGTGATTGTGAAACTCTCGAGCGATAAGCCCTCGCCGTCGAAGAGCGTGACATCCACCTTCGCCGTGGCGGTGCCGGCGTTCAAGAGGCCAATGTTGGTCCGGAAGCCGGTGTTTTCCAGAAGATGCGGCAGCACCCCAGACTGCCCAGCAGCCAGGCCGGCCGTGGCCTCTTCGCCCTCGAGGTATTGACCAAAGGTGCCGTCCGGCATGCAAGGGTGGTTGGGCTCCAGATGGTACGCAGTGCGCGACGCGACAATCAGGGGTCCGTCCGCGCACAACTCGAGCGCCCCGGATCCCTCCGCGCTCTCATCGATCCAGCTCACCACGTCCACCAGATTCACCATCGCCTTGGGCGCGACATCGTGGCTCCTCACCGACACGCCGTCCGGACCGTGAAAACGCAGCTCCGCAGAGACCGTGTCCGTGCCTACGCCGAGCAGTCCGAGATCGGACGTCCACAAGTTGCCATTCGCGCCGTCGGCGTGGCTCACCACGGGCACCCAGTAGCTCCATATGCACTCGGTGGTGCCAGCAGAAACCGTGATGGTCTCGGACACCGAGTCGACGCCCGCATCGTTCGCTACTTCAAGTGTGACGTCGAAAACGCCCGCTTCGGCATAGGTATGAACCGGGTTCTGGAGCTCGCTCGAGCCACCATCTCCGAAGTCCCAGGACCAAGATGTCGGGTCGCCCGAGGAGGTGTCGATGAACTGAACCTCTTGCCCCGCGTGCGGCTCGGAGGGGGTCCAGCTGAGGCCCGCTTCCGGCCTCGTTCCGACTCCTGCTGGCTCTATTCTCAGTTCGTCAAGAACCGGCAAATCCTCGCCCGAGTTGTGCTGCAGGGCCACGGTCACCTGGAGGTACCGACCGGCCGGCGTCGCCGTCAGATGGTTGCCGCGAACCACCTGTTCCCAGCTCGACCAGGACACCATGTCTTCGGAGCTGCGAACGCGGACCGCGATCACCGTGCCCTCCGGCTCGGTTCCCGTCCAGGAGACCTTCCCCCACGGGGCGTTGGCGGCCAAGGCGTCGTGGATCACGGTCCAGCTTCCGAAGTGGGAGGTGATCGAGCGCGCGACGATGCCGGTCATGTCGCCAGCGCCATCGTGGCCGCCGCTCGAGCGGATCTCCCTTTGGAGGTCGGCCGAATTCGCCGCCGGGTCGATGCGAACGATGACGTCGTTGGAGACCCCTAGTACCCACACCTTCCCGGCACCGTCGACAGCCACCGCGGTGGGACCGTTGGAAATCGGTAAGCGGGATCTGAAGAATCCGTCGTTGGAAAAGCGTCGGATCGTACCGGAGCCCGGGGCGGCAACCCACACATCGCCGTCAGAGGTCACCGCGATGCCGTTGGATTGCCAATCGACCGCCACTTCCCAGTCCGGCTCGCCGCTCGCCAGATCGATGCACGACATCCTGCTGTCCGAGAAGCCAGTGGTGAAGAGGTGATCGGCGCCGTCGAGCGCCATTCCCCGGGAACCATGCTCCAGCTGGACCTCGCGCAGGTCACGGGTGGAGGGATCGAAGCGCAGCACCGAGGCGTCGGGCCAAGCCGAGTACCATAGCGCTCCGCTGCGATCGATGACCCCGAGGTATGGCCTGCCGGTGTGCGTCGATACGTCGACGGTGTCGAGAATCTCACCGCTCTGGCCTGCCACCCGGTAGAGGGTACTGCTGGTCGCAACACCTGCCCACACGTCGTTCGCCGCATCGACCGCCACGGCCTGAAGATGGTTGTTCTGATAGAGATCGTGATCGTCGCCCGGCACGTAGAGCCCCTCCTCGCCGGCCACCAGTACCACCTCGTACAACACGCACTCATCGCTTCCCCAGTCGAGCAGCTCGTCGCCAGTGATCAAGCCGTCTGCGTCGGTATCCCGTGAACTGTCTATGACGCCGTTGCGGTCGCGGTCGACGCATCCGCCGCTTTCGGGCAATCCGATCTTGACGAGAGTGCCGGCGCCACGATTACCGACCCAGCAGTCGCCGTAGAGATCGACCGCGGTCGGTGACGGTTCGAGCTCTCGATCCGGACCGGTCCGGTAGCGGGCGAGCTCGTCACCCGTATCGGTATCGATCTTCGACACCGTTCCGGAACCCGTGTTGGGAACCCAAAGGTGGGGATGGGTGTTCCACTCGTCCGAGAGCCGGAGCGAGTCTTCGCTGGACTCCAGGCCGACTGAAGTCCCGAGCTCGAAATCCTCGTCGGTGGTGTAGGTGTAGCCCGTGGCGACCTGAGTGCCGTCGTCTGCCACCAGTATCACGTTGTCGATGTAGGCACCCTCGAACTGGTTGCTGTGATCCGACTGGTAGACAAAGGCGATCCACACGAGCGGGTTACCCGTGACATCTCCTGCTTCGCCCCAGTCGTTCAAGTCGACGGTCATTACACTCCAGCCGCTGCTGTCGGTGGAGGTCGCACTGCCGCTGAAGACTTCGCCGTCGGTGGAAGCGAGCCACATGACCAGGTCGTAAAACTGCTCGGTGCGCAGCCACAGGTCGAAGCTGAGCGTGCCGGTCACGGCGTCGGAGAGATCGAACGGGCCGACGATTGTCCAGCTCGCCGTGTGCGGTGGCACCTGGGCTCCTGGCCCCGGCGCATCCGGGCCGGTCTCGGCGCACCGGATACTGTGGGAGCCTTTCGAGGCACGAAAGTCGGTCCGTCCCCAGTCCACGTCGGCCGCCTCCTCCGGGTGGGTCACCCGCCATGGCGGCGTCGGCCAGCTCTCTTCGAAAGACTCCGAGAGCAGGATGATCAGCTCTTTGGATCGGGCGGCCGGAAAGTTCACCGGTCCGGTCGACGGGTTGTCGGCGGGAGTGATGCTGGACTGGTGGACAGTCGATCCTGCCGCCACATCTCGGACGTCGAGCAGCGCCTCGCCAGTCCCTGCCTTCTCCCCCGCAGCCGCTCCGAGCGTCGGCGCGATCAATACGAGGAGGCTGGCGAGAGCCAAGATTGGCAGGGTCTTCAACGAGTGATCACGGTGCATCACACACCTCCGTCGAACAGCCGTCTTCAGAACTCGGCGATGGCCCGGAGGTAAGGGCCGTTCAAGCTCGCCGGGCCGCTGTCCCGTCGCCAGTCGCGGTACCACCACCCACCCTCGAGGGCGAAACGAGAAATGGGCAGCCAACGCACCCCGAGATCCACTCCGTACATGGTTCGGGAGATGTCGTCACTCAGCTCCGCCGTACCCACTGGCGAGCCATCAGATCCGTCGGAGTACACGCGGGCATCACGATCTCCCTCGGCCCAGCGGATCGCCACGCGAGCCGACAGGTTGAGCCGATTGCCCGCCTTCAGATGGCCGTCCGCACCGAGGGCGAGCCCTCAAAGTCTGCTTGTGGCGTGCTAGGACCTCGTGCCGTCGTCGCTGCCAGCGGTCCGGATTTCGTCAATCCTCATATGAGTGACACCGAACCAGGACCTCAACCCGGAGCGTGGATTGTCGCCGAACCACTGCGTGAAGGCGAGGTCGTAGACCTCGAAATCCGCTGTGAGATCGTGATCGACCTGGTCACCGCTGTCGGGATCCGTGAATGACCCGACCGCCCGCACCGTCTGGTACCACTCGCCATCGACGATAAAGCCGTAGGTCGTTCCCGCGACCATCATGCGCGCCCCGGCGAGGCCGAACTCCGTGGTTTCCTCCGGCTGCCATTCGTCGTATTTTCCGACGTTCCACCAACCCCAGGCCGCCTTATCGGAGTAGGAAACGGTGGAGTTGGCACCGGTCAGCTCGAGAGAAGTCACCGTGTCGTTACACAGGCCTACCCTCGGCACGAGGATCGTGACTACGACGGCCGCAGCGGTCAGCCATTTGCGCACCAACAGTCACCCCCGCATGTAGATTCTTCCTACACGATCTCTTCAGGATCCGATGCGTCGATGATGACCCTGTTGCTGCCGAGGGAGACATGTAATCCGGAGACTTCTATGCGTGTGGGGGTCGGTCCCCAGATTCCGACATGCAACTCGACGGCATGCTCTGGACAGTCTTGACCTCGCGCCGGAGAAGAGAAAGTCAACACGGCATACCCCGCGGCCGCGATGGCACGGGCCGAGCACCGTAGTGTTTTCATGGCTTTCTCCTACGCAACTCAATATGGCCCTCGCCGAGCCGTTTGTCCTTCGGGAAACGTTTCGGTTTGATGAGTACTGGACTACGCCGTTGACTGCCCTGTGCACCACTCTCTCACTGCGGCGACGTCGAACGGCTCGACGTTCAAGAAAACGTCGTCTCACAGGATGCTGACACCACACCCTCGTCATGACCGATCAGCAATCTCTCCCATCCCTTCCGGACGGGCGCCACCTGCGCTCGCCCCACTCGGGTGGCTTGTGTTCCTCGACACGCTCGGCCGGCTTCGCCTCGAGCTCCCGCCACGCGCCCTGGGAGGGGGGCTTTCTTCCTCTTCTTGGTTCCGCGTCCGACCCCTTAACATATCCATCCCTGGCGTTTTCGAGGACCCGATTGGATCTTCTCGATTGCCTTCGGAGTCGCTCGCCGTCCATCTGGTGTCCTCGTGCAAGAGAACGCCCCTCCGGTGTCTCATATGACTCAACGCTCTGAGGGGTTGGCGACAGCTATTCCTGGGAAGCAGCTCTAGCGACGACTTGCACCTGTGCAGTTGTCACCTCGAATTGGAGCGGACGGGCCCCTCGATCTGACGAGCTGTCCTCTCCTTTCATTGCCACATGGAGCCGCTGAGTCACAACCGCAAAACCGCACGGTCGATCGTCCGTAAAGGTTGTTGGATCCGGAGATCCCCTTGGAGGTTGTGGTGTTACCACGGTTGTTTGCGACTCGAGATGATCTGCTTCCTCTCATCATCCGCTGCACCGTCGGACTCGTCATCCTGCCGCACGGTCTGCAGAAGCTCCTCGGCTGGTTCGGCGGTCACGGGCCGGCCGCCACCATCGAGGCGTTCCAGCAGTGGTTCGGCTTGCCGATGACCGTGACCGCGCTGGTGATTGCCGCAGAGTCTTTCGGCGCCCTGTCCCTGATTCTGGGGTTCGCGACCCGCCTGTGCGCCGCCAGCATTGGACTGGTCATGATCGGCGCGATCACCATGGTCACCGGACGCTGGGGCTTCTTCATGAACTGGTACAACGAGCAGGGGCGGGGCGAGGGATTCGAGTACCACCTCCTCGTGCTCGGCATGGTGGCGGTCCTGATTCTCGACGGCGGGGGCCGTTATTCAGTCGACCGTTGGGTCTCCGGCCGCCTCAAGAACGAGCCGGGTTAACGCCTCCCGGCCGCGAGGAGAGACCATCCCAAGGTGCCATGAGGTGCCACGTTCACATGTGTTGGCCTGTGCTGGTCGCTCAAACTGAAGGGGTGCCAACAGCAGCGGGTTCGCCAATCAACAACTATGTACTTGTGAACGTAGTGCCCTTGGAAGATAGCGAGATCAAGCGCGCGCCGAAAACCTGCACGTCTCGATTGCGTATTAGCCTGTGATCGGGCCAAACAGCCCCTGGAGTTGACGCGACCGGCTATGGTGCGGTTCTTAATCTTCGTCCTGGTGTTTCTCCTCTCGGGATTCGCGTCCGCCGAGACATACCTCCTTCCGGTGGTCGCCTACCAAGTTCCCGGACATGCCGGCAATCGTTGGAGCAGCGAGCTCTATCTCAGCAACGGCGGATCAGAGGAGGTTACGGTCACCCTCGGAGGCCTGGCTCTCGGCCGGCGGCTACCGCCTGAGCCGTGCCCCACCTTTGCGCCGGTGATTCGTAGAGTGCCTGCCCACTCAACTGTCGTGTGGTCTGCTGCGGAACTGGGCCCAGACCTCGGCTGCGCGACCCTCGCGCTAGGTGCGGTGATACTCGACACGACCGCGCCGATCGATATCAGCAGCCGTCTTGTCAACCACCGGTCTCGGCTCCCGGAGACGCCGTTGCCCCTCCACGGGACCGGCCAGGTGGTCCACGCTGTCGCCCTCGACGAGATGCCGAGGGCGGGTGCGTACCTCTTGCCCAGTCTGATGTGGCATCGCAATTCCTGTGGGCTAGAGGAGTTCGTCACCTCCGTCGGGTTTGCGAACCCGGGTGAACACTCGGTTCGAGTGACACTCGATCTTCCGCCGGAAGTCAACGAGTCGGGGATACGAATCGACGGTGAGTCGGTGGAGTTGCCCCACGTGATCGAAATCTCCGGCCAAAGCTGGGTTCAGGTCAGGCTCGCCCCTGAACCCAGTCCGCTGACGGTTTGCATGGATCCTGAGGTCTTCGATCTGTGGATCGACGCCGACGCGCCGATCGCAATCTACGGTTCCGTGGTGGACCGGCTCGTTCAGGATCCGCGGACGGTGAACCCGATCGAGCGCGAATAGCGGCATCGCTGCTGTGGAGATCCAATGGATGGGTGCCACGTTCCGCGTTGTTGCATCGTGCCGGGGGAGCAGGGTGGAACGGAGCGAGCCGGTGCCACCCATCACGACTCTCACGTCGTTCCCATTCTGGACACCCGACTTTGTGAGACTGGTGATGGGTGGCACTCATCGCTCATTGCAGCACTCATCGTGAGGTCGGGGCGGCTCATCGGGGCAGGCGGACCAACGCGCCGCCCAATCCGGCGAGGTAGACCGGTCCGTCGCCAGGTGCAAGAGATGCCCGGCACCGCTTGACGAACTCATTACGACAATAGCCAGGTGCTGGATCCTGGGGAGTCCGGATTCGCTGCTTCGAAGCGAGCTTGGTGTCCATCCGAGTTCGGTGACCAACTGGACGTGCCGCGCGCCGGTGTGCCCCAGAGCACAAAACGAGATTTCTATTTAGATTGATGATTGCTCATATGACCAAGGTCACGATATCGGGTGGGATGTGTGAGTAGGTTTGATGTGGGCCGAGGCCGAATGCTCGGTCGATGAGGAAGCGAGGTGGCCCATGAGAAGTGGTCCTTCCAGCCGCCAGAAGGTATGGATCCTCGGACTCGTCCTCCTCGGAGCGACGGTCGCCATCGCCTACGACAGGTACAGCATCGACGACGACGCCACCAACTGCAGGCAGTGCCACGGCGACTTCCGGAGCGGAAGCTACGTGTCACCGGTCGACGGACTCAACTGGGGCAACCTTCACAACATCCATCGATCCACCATGCTGAGCAGTGACTGCGACGTCTGCCACATTGGAACCGAAAGGTTGCCGGTCATGATCGCCGAGTCCGACGGTGGAGACGGGTTCGAACCCGTCTCGTGTATGGGATGCCACGGCGTCGACCCGGCGCCGGACGTGCCGGACAACAGTTGGTGGGGCGCCGGGCTTCGGGCTCACCATACCAACGCCGGAGTCGAGCCGGACTCCAACGGCTTCACCTGCATGGACTGCCACGACGACGACCCGCCGCCGCCGCCCGAGACCACGCTGCCGTCCTACTACTTCACTCCCGACCCGAACCACACCAGC